>DATABW010000380.1:0-3161 GCA_036259375.1 Woeseiaceae bacterium | reverse complement strand
TGTCTCTCCGGCGCGTCGCGTAAGGATCAGCATGACTTCCTACTCCTGCCTTATTTTTGAGGACCTTATCGCCGGGTCGTGGACGGCGGCGCCCTCGTTTCTTCTCCCGGATGTACGCCTGTGTGCACTTAAACTCTTGTTATGGTAGACGAAATGGCCGCCCGATGCTTGTAAAGCGCGGGTTTCGCCCGGGAATCGGTCGGCGTCGCCGTGAGCCGCCAGCTCCTGATCGCCGCTGTCAGGCGTCGGCCAGGTGTTCCGCCACCCAGCCGGGCACCGACCCCAGGGCCCGGTCCAGCGCCTCCGGGCGCGTGCCGCCCGCCTGCGCGAAGTCCGGGCGTCCCCCGCCCTTGCCGCCGACCTGCTCCGCCACCGGCTGCAGCACGTCGCCGGCGCGGATCCGGTCGACGTTGTTTCGGGTCACGCCGGCGGCCAGGCGCACCTTGCCGTTGTCCACCGACGCCAGCACTACGACCGCGTTCTGTAGCTGATCCTTCAGTCGGTCCACGGCATCTCGCAAGGTTCGGGCGTCCGCGCCGTCCATGCGGGACGCCAGCACCTTGATGCCGCTCACTTCCGTCACGTTCCCGGCGACGGCGGATTTGCCGCTCACGAGTTGCTGTCTTGCGGCCGCCAGTTCCTTCTCCAGCTCGCGGTTGCGCCTGACGAGCTGCTCCACCTTGGCCGCCACCTCGGAGCGCTGGCTGCGCAGCACCGCGGCGGCCGAGTCCAGCGCCTGCAGGTTCGCATCGATCCACTCCAGCGCGCCTTTCCCGGTCACCGCTTCGATGCGGCGCACGCCGGAGGCAATGCCGCTCTCCGAGGTGATCTTGAACACGCCGATCTCGCCCGCGCTGCCGACGTGCGTGCCGCCGCACAGCTCGACGGAAAAGTCGCCGAGGCGCAGCACCCGCACCTCGTCCTCGTACTTTTCGCCGAACAGCGCGAGCGCGCCGGAGCCGAGCGCATCGTCGTAGGTCATCACGTTCGTTTCCGCCGCCGGGTTCCTGCGGATCTGCTCGTTGACGAGGTCCTCGATTTCCTGCAATTGTTCGGGCGTCACCGGCTCGTAGTGCGAAAAATCGAAGCGCAGCCGGTCCGGGGCGACGAGCGAACCTTTCTGTTTGACGTGCTCACCGAGCAGCCGCCGCAGCGCGGCGTGCAGCAGGTGCGTCGCGGAATGATTGAGCACGATGCGGCCGCGGCGCTCCGCGTCGATGCGCGCCGTCACCTTGTCGCCCCGCGCAAGCTTGCCAACCCGGAGCTCGCCGAGATGCAGGATCGCCTTGCCGGATTTCTGGGTGTCCGTCACGGTGAAGGAGCCGCTGGAGGATTCCAGCGCACCGGTATCGCCGACCTGGCCGCCGCTTTCGGCGTAGAACGGCGTCGACTTCAGCACCACCGCGCCCGACTCCCCGGCGGCGAGTTCCCCGACTTCCTTGCCGTCCCTGAAGAGCGCGGTGACGGTCGATTCCTCTTCGTTCCGTTCGTAGCCGGTGAACGTGCTCTGCGCATCGGTCTCCAGACGCCCTTCACTGCCGCCACCGAACTTGCTGGCGGCACGGGCGCGGCCGCGCTGCGCCTCCATCTGGCGCTCGAATTCGCTCTCGTCGATCGAGAGGCCGCGTTCCCTTGCGATATCCGCCGTGAGATCCACCGGAAAACCGTAGGTGTCGTAGAGCTTGAAGACCACGTCGCCCGGGAGCTCGCGGCCTTCAACTCCGGCGATCGCCGACTCGAGTATTTCCATTCCCTGGTCCAGCGTCTCGGCGAAGCGCTCCTCCTCCCTCGCGAGCACCTTTTCGACATGCGCGCTGGACTTGACCAGCTCCGGGTAGGCGTCGCCCATCTCCGCACACAACGGCTCGACCAGCTTGTGAAAGAAACTCGCATCGACACCGAGCTTCTTCCCGTGGCGGATCGCCCGGCGAATGATTCGCCGCATCACGTAGCCGCGTCCCTCGTTGCCGGGCAGCACGCCGTCGACGATGAGAAAAGCGCAGGCACGGATGTGATCGGCGATCACGTTCAGCGAGCTCGAGCCGTCGTTGTCGATCCCGAGAACATCGGTGGTCGCGGCGATCAGGTTCCGGAACAGGTCGATGTCGTAGTTGCTGTGCACGCCTTGCATGACGGCGGCGATGCGTTCCAGGCCCATGCCGGTGTCGACCGACGGCTTCGGCAGAGGTGCCAGTTCACCGGATTCCGAACGGTCGAACTGCATGAACACGAGATTCCAGATTTCGACGTAGCGATCGCCTTCCTCTTCGGGCGAACCGGGCGGACCGCCGGCGACGTCGGGGCCGTGGTCGTAGAAGATCTCGCTGCAAGGTCCGCACGGACCCGTATCGCCCATGGCCCAGAAGTTGTCCTTCGTTCCCAGGCGCGAAAATCGCGCGGGATCGACTTTCATCTTCTGCAACCAGATGTCGGCGGCTTCGTCATCCTCCTCGAACACCGTAACCCAGAGGCGCTCCGGCGGCAGCGCGAGATCCTTCGTCAGGAACTCCCAGGCGAGCTCGATTGCCTGCTCCTTGAAGTAATCGCCGAAGCTGAAGTTGCCGAGCATCTCGAAAAACGTGTGATGGTAGGCGGTGCGGCCGACGTTATCGATGTCGCCGGTGCGGAGGCACTTCTGGCAGGATGTGGCGCGGGTGAACTCGAGCTTTACCTTGCCGAGGAAGTGGTCCTTGAACTGGTTCATGCCGGCGGGCGTGAACAGCACGGAGGGATCCCAGGTGGGGACAAGCACATCGCTGGCCACGCGCTTGTGCCCTTTGGATTCAAAGAAGGCGAGGTACTTCTCGCGCAGTTCGTCGGTTTTCATAAGTAGTGGCTGGGAATCGAAAGTCGGTCGAATGATGCGAGGGAGTAATGCTTATTAGTCGAAATATACCGCGTTTTCGGCGCTTGCGGCAGGCCAGCCGGGATGCGGCGCGAGGCGACACTCATTGGCAGCGGCTGGCCGCAACTGCTGGTTTCTTGCGGGGAAGTCGCTCTGGTTTAGAATAGATGGGTGAGGCCTTCTTTATAGACCCGCGAATCGATGCCTGCCTAATGCCGCTCCTTCCCATCTCGCCTCGTGTGCGAGTCTGCTGCCGTTAAGTCGGCAGCACTTTGGCGTTCGTGTTGTCCTCTTCGTCAGTTGGAGTTATTCGTTG
>DATABW010000379.1:0-8198 GCA_036259375.1 Woeseiaceae bacterium | reverse complement strand
GCCGATTCTTCGGCGATGGCGAGGTCAATGACGATGGCCAGGTGGTCGGAGCCGAAATCCTCGCCCGTCCTGAAATCGACGACACGCAGTGCGTCCGAAACCAGGCAGTGATCAATCGGTATCTTCAGCAGGCTGAACCCTGCTGGCCAGGTCGGAAGGTAACCATGGCCCAGTGCCGCGTTGCTCAGTCCGGCCGCGGACGCGAGTTGGCGGTAGTACGGCGACCAGGGCGTCGTGTTCAGGTCCCCGACAAGTATTTTCGCGTCGTTGTCATCCGACTGCAGCATTTTCGCCAGTCGTTCGAACTGCACATTGCGCAGCTCCGCCCGGCCCGGCGTGGTCGGGGCCCGCACGTGCGCCAGTACGAGCGTGACTGGCGCTTGTTCCATTTCGAGCTCAACCCCGATCGCCGTCTGCAGGCCCTCTTCGATATAAGGACTCTCCGGCAGCGGGCGGAACGGCAGCTTGCTGTACAACGCGAGTCCGTAAGCCCCCGCTTCCGGTCGCAGCAACGTCCAGCGAAACTCCGACTCCAGGGCCGAAATCTCGTCGAGCCAAGCCTGGTCGACCTCCATCAGCCCGAGTACGTCGGGGTCCTGCTCGCGAACCTGCTCGAGAAGTGCCGCGTAATCCAGGTTGCGGTAGTGCACGTTGGCGGCCATGACCCGGATCGGGCGCGCTGCGGCTGCCGCCTCGGCCGTGCCCGCCAGGGCATAGGGCACGAGCGGAGCCGCGTTCGCCGACGCCGCCAACCCCGCGAGCACCGCCACGACCAGCCGGCGCCGTGCCAGTGCGCACACGAGCAGCACCGTCGACGCGAGCGCCATCTGGAAACGGAAATGCGTGATCAACTCCAACAGCCACGAGGTGCGCGCCAGAAACGATGCCGCTGTCACCAGGAAGGCGGCCAGCGCCGCCCCTGTGAGCAGGCGGTCGAAAGAGGCGCTTGCGTAACGGTCGCCGGATGCGATCCAGCGGCTGGTCGAAACAAGCGCAGTGCCGTAGCGGTTCAAGCGGCACTACCCTGCCGCAACAGGCGGCGATAGATTTCGGCGTATTTCGGCACGATCGATTCCACGGAACAGGCATCCATGAGCTGGCGAGCATTTTCCGCCAGGCGCGCAACGAGATCCTCATCCTGCAGCAAGCGCAGCACGGCGTCCGCGGCCGCGTCGGCGTTTCCCGACGGAATTTTCAGCACGTCGCGCTCGTGAGTGTACACCCCACGAAAGACGTCCAGATCCGTCATGACTACAGGCGTTCCTGCCGCCAGCGATTCGAGCGGCACTGCCGGAAACCCTTCGCGGCGAGATGTCATTACGTTGACGCTGAAGAGCGACAGCCAGGGCACGACGTTATCCTGGTAGCCGGCGAAGTGGGTGCGGCCGCCCAGGCCGAGTCGAGCGGCATACGTTTCGGTGATGGCATGGCGCGGCCCATCGCCGACGATCACGAAGTGCGCATCAGGCCGCGCGGCGGCGACCCGGGCGCCGATATCCAGGAAATATTCGTGCCCCTTTTCCTCCGAAAGGCGCGCCACGATGCCCACGACCGGCGCACGGGCCGGGATGCCGAGGGATTTGCGAAGGTGGGCCGTATCCGCTCTCGCCGCTTCCCGCGCGATGGCCTCGCTCGGCACTGCGTTCCAGACGATTTCAACGGGTGTATCGGCGAGGTAGCGGCGCTCGAACATGAAATCTCTCGCCGGGCCGGAGACGGCAATGGCGAATTGCTGCTGCCGCCGCAGCGCCCAGTCGGCCGCCTGCTGGACCAGCGGCACCCGGTCGTCGACGAAGTGTTCCTGGAGCACTACCGGTATGCCGCGCTGCCGACCCACGATGCGCCCGAACGTCCACGACGCATAGCCGTGCAGGTGCAGCAGCGACGGCCGCCAGCGCGCGGCGAGCCGTTGCAGGTCGCTAAGGATCCGGAGGTCGTACTTTCCGCGATCCAGGCAGACGACGTCCACGCCGGCGTGCGTGAGGAAGTCTTTGGCGCTGTCCTCCCGCCGCAGGCTGCAGAGGAGCACCACGCAATTCCCGGGGGCGCGCTGCGCCAGGTAATACGACATGAGCCGGGCCGGTCCGGCTATGCTGGAACCGCCGACGCTGAGCTTGTCCATCACGTGCAGGACGCGCGGCGGGTCGGCTGCGGCGCGTGTGGCGCCGGCCATTGGTACGCCGGAGGGGATCCGGCGCCCACCGGCTTTCGTCCTCCGGGCGATGGTGCCGGTATTTGGCAACACGTCGGTCATAGCTCGCCGCCCGTCAAGGCCGCCGCACGAAGAGCGGTTTGGCCGGTAATCCCTGTGCAACAGCGCCGGCCTCCAGCCTGCCGCTCACGACCGAGTTCGGCGTAACGATGCAGTGATCGGCAATTTCCGCGCCGTCCATCACGACGCACCCGGCGCCGATCCACACGTCCCGGCCGATGCGAATGCCCTTCGAAGTCTTCTCCTGTTTCGCCACCGGCACGTCCATCCGGTCGTAACGGTAATCGTTGCCGACGATGCACACGTTGGGGCTGATCATCGAGTCGTCTCCGATGGTCACGCCGCCGGCGTCCGCCGAAATGAAGCAGCAGGTCCCGATGTGCACATCGCGGCCGATGGACAGGTCTCCGTCGGTCGCTTTGATCTTCGTAAAAGAGCCGATCTGGCTGCCCTCCCCGATCCTCAGCCTCGGGCTCAACTCCACTTCCGCTCGCGGACTCACCTTGCAGCGGTAACGAATCAGGTAAATCAGCGTCACCACGAACGACGGCACGAGAAACCGCTGAATCGTCTTTTTTGCGTCCATCAGATCTTGTCGTGGCCATCGATCATCGTCTCCAGCTCGCCGGCCGTCGTGATCGCCTGTATCTCGGCCATGCTGAGCTTGATGCCGAATGCTTCTTCCACGGCGGTTACCAGCCGCAGGTGATTCAGCGAATCCCAGGCCGGCTCCGACTCGCGGCTCGTGTCCGCCGTGACCGCGTCCCGGTCCAGGCCCAGCGTATCGGCAACGACTGAGCGCAGTTCCTCGTTCATGCGTCCTCCTTTATTGTTATTTCTCGCACGCGGCAGGAACGGGCTTGCCCATCCGCCGCGGCGATGCGATACGTTTTCGCGCCATCTGCGCCTTCGTCCACGACCTCGAAACCCTGCGCTTCGTAGAAGCTCGCGGCCGGCCGGTTCTTCGGCGTCGGCAGGAAACGTGCGGTGAGCACTTCGGCGCCGCCCGCGAACACCTGCTGCTTGATGTGGTTGCAGGCGGCGGTCTCCACCTCTCGCCCCAGCGCGCGGCAGCTCAGGATGAAGCTGTCGATTTCCGGGTCGCGCGGGTCCAGGCGAACGAGCCAGGCGCCGACCAGCCCCAGGTCGCCGAAGTTGTCGCGAACCCTGACCCACTCGAACAGCCATTCATCGGAGTCGGCGAACTGCTTCAGCTCCGCCGGCGTGTAGCGGCGGGTCGTCAGGTTGAACTGGTTGGTCTTGCCGAAGAGCTGGTGCAGCCGCGGCAGCTCGGCGGCCGTGGCGCGGCCGATCTCGAGGCATGTGCCGAGACTCTCGAGATAGCTCCCGATATCGGCGGCGCTACGGCGCCTTTCGTCGCGCGCCGCGTTGTCGCGGTACTGCTCCGTCTTGCGCGCGTCTTCTTCGGTCAACGCCAGCTTGTCGAAATGCCAGCAGCCGAGCAGCGTTTCGACGTACGCCGCGGGATCCGACGGCAGCGCCATGACCTCCACTTCCGGCAGCATCTGCCGGATCAGCTCACATTCAATGGGGTTATCGTCGGCGAACACGACGCTGTTGAGCCCGATGTTCAGTTCGTTTGCGATTGCCTGGATATTGACGTGCTTGTGCTCCCAGTCGATGCGGGTCGTAGCAAAGTCGTCGAGCTCAAGCGGCATTTCGAGGTGTTCGAACGCCTCGACCACGTCCTCTCGATTGTTCTTGCTCACGAGCCCGAGCACGACCCCGCGTGCTTTGATATCGAGCACCGCACGCTGGAACTCGAGGAACGCCTCGCCGATGGGGTCTCCCGGCTGCACTTTAAGGCCTTCCACGCCGTCTTCGCCGACGATGCCGCCCCACAAGGTATTGTCGAGGTCGAGCAGCAGGCATTTCTTAGCCGGCTGAACGAGTGCCCGCAGCGCCCGTGCGACGAGCTCGCCGGCCGCCTCCAGCCCCGGTCCGCTCCACTCGATTTTTGCGAGGTAGTACATCGCGGGATTCCAGCTCGCCAGTCGTCCCGCACCGGCTATTGCCGCGTCGAGATCGAGCACGTGCACTTGCGGGTCGTCGCGCCACGCGGCAGCCAGCTCGCCGTTCAGCCAGTTGACGAGCGCCGCGTCGCCCGCCGGGCTCCCGGCGTCGGCTAGGCCGAGCCCGGCCCGGTGCGCGCGCGGAAAATTGCAGATCATGAGCGTCGCCGCGCTGTGCTCCCGCGCAACCTCGACCCAGCTCTGCACGTGCTCCAGTGCCTTCCGCGCCTCGTCGCGCCGGACGCCGTGCGGCAGCGCGGCCCCGCCCCTCACGAGCCTCGGCGCAAGGCCTCGCAAGGACAGCGACAGCAGGATCACATCCGGTGCGAACCGATGCAGCTCGGCGTCGGGATCGAGAATCGCCTGGAAGTGCTGGTCGAATCCGCCGGCATGGTTCGAGAGCGTGACCCCGTGCGTGAAGGCAAGCGCGGTCGCCTGCCGCAGCAACGGGTCCAGCGTATGGTTGCCGAGCCACGCCACTTTGAGATCGGCCAGGTGCGCGCAGCCGGCAACGCGCCTCCAGATGCGCTCGACGTCAGCCGTGCGCAGCGCGCGGCCGCCGAGCTCCTCGCGTAGCGCCGTGAGCGCGGCCGCGCCTTCGAGTTCCCTTTCGGCCACGCTCATCGGGTAGTGTCCTCCGCAGGCAACAGGCCGCAGGAGCGGTACCAGTCGACGGTACGCCGCATGCCGTCTTCCAGCGCCACGCGCGGCTCGAACCCGAGCAGGCGCCGCGCCTTTTCGATCGAGAACGCACGGTTGTTCCTGAAGAAACGCACGCGCCGCACGTGCAGCGGCGGTTCCACCCCGAGCGGCACGCACAGTCGCTCGCAAGCCCAGGCCGCGGCGTGCATGGCGCCGTACGGCAGCCGCAGCTTCGGCGGTGCTGCGCCAACGGCGCGCGCGGCCGTGTCGATGTACTCGTCGAGCGGCAGGAAACGCTCGCCACCGACAATGAAAACCTCCCCGTCGATACCCGGCCGGGTCGCCGCCGCGAGGAAACCCTCCACCACGTCGTCGATGAACGCCGCGTGGAAGTTCTCGCGACAGGGACCCACCTTGAAGAAGCGCCCCTTGGCCAGCATGCGGAACATCTTCAGCATGCGCAGGTCGCCGGGGCCGTACATGGAGCAGGGGCGCACCACGACGATTTCGGTACCGGTCGTGCCTACGCGGGATCGCACGAGTTGCTCGGCTTCGAGCTTCGTCTCCTGGTAGAGGTCGCCCGGGTTGTACGGCGCGTTCTCATCACCTGGCGTAACGGCGACGTGGCCGTGCACGCCGATCGTCGAGCAATGGACGAAGCGGCTGACATTGGCGGCCATGGCGGCTTCGAGGATGTTGCGCGTTCCTTCCACGTTGATCTGGCGATAACTTTCGGGCGGACCGGAGGCGACCCGGAAGTTGGATACGGTGTGTATGACGACCTCCGCGCGATCGACGAGGCGGCCGACGGCTTCGGGGTCGGCGATGTCGCCGACCACCGCGTCCGCGGCATCGGGCACCTGCGACGCCTTGTCAGGACTGCGCGCGAGCGCCGCCACCGAATGCCCGTCGGCCAGGAAGCGCCGGACGAGGTGCGAACCGAGAAACCCGGTGGCGCCGCTGATCGCTACGCGCATGGCGTGCCCCTCCTGCAGGAGCCCGACTCACGGGCGACCGCTGCTCCGCCTTCCGCTTCGCCCGTGAGACGGGCTCCTGCAGGAAACGCATTCACGGGCTCGGCTCCAGTCGACCCTCCAGCTCACCGAACAGGAGGTCCACGTGCTTGCGGAACGAGGGCCAGCTGTGTTCGCGCCGGATCAGGCTCTGGGCACTCTGCGCCAGGCGCTCGCGTTCCTGCGGATCGTCGAGGAGCCGCGCGATGGTCGCCGCCATGGCCGCAGGTTCCGGCGCCGTCAGCGCTGCCTCGCTCTCGCTCATCACCTGTGTGTGCGTCGGCAGCGCGGTGGCGACGACTGCCACGCCGGAGTCCAGGTAGCTATAAATCTTCATCGGCGTGTTGTTGCCATGGATGCGCGGGGAGATGAGCAGGTCCGCCTGCTTCAGATAGCCGCCGAGCGCGGCCACCGGCCGCGGTCCGGTCAGGTGCACGCTGCCGTCGATACGCAACAGGCGAGCCCGCTTACCGTACTTGCGGACGTCGCGCGGCCTGCCGCCGATGACCACGAGCCGTGCGTCGGGGTGAGTCCCGAGCACCTGTACAAAACTGTCGAAGAGCAGCTCGATCCCCTGGTAGTACTCGAGGTTGCCGACGTACAGGAGCAACGGACCTTCGATCCCGAACTCGCGGCGCAGATCCTCCGCGCTCTCGTCGGATGGCTCCGAAATCAGGCTCACGTCCTTCAACACGCGCACGATGCCTCTCGAGCAAAGCCGCGCGTGGATGGCGAGATCCTCGCACATCGGAACGACGGCAATCGCCTGGCGCATTGGCAGGGCTTCGATCCAGTGCAGCAGGCCGCGGGCCGGACGGAGCCAACGGAATTGGCTCAGGAGCTGCAGCGCCATCGACGAATCCATATCGAAGACATACGGCACCCGGTGCACCTTGCCGAGCGCCATGGCGATGAAGCTCGCTTCTTCCACGGCGTGAATCAGGTCGTAGCGCTTCGCGCGCACCATGCGAAACGCCTGCCTCAGCAGGAAAACATCGCACCAGGCTTTCTTGAACGAAAAGCCAGGCGGAATCGAAGCCGGCGCCAACGGCGGCTTGCTGCGCATTACCGTCACGCCGGGATAATGCCGGTCCTTCCCGATATGAAACGTCAACAGGTCGATTTCGTCGCCGCGTTCGGAGAGCGCTTTCAACATCAGGTCCACGGCGATCGGGGTTCCTCGCTCCTCGAAATACGGCTGCGGTGCAATGAACAGGATTTTCATGGAGAAGGTCGTCGCGAGCGCCGTTGCAGACGCAGCCTGAGCTGGTTGGCAAGGAATCCCCGAACAGGCATTGGTCGCCCCAAAATTTCGATGGGCGTGTCGGTTTCCAGCGCCCGCCACAGGCTCTCGGCCGGCCGCGTCCGGTCGGCGCGCACGCGGATACGAAAGCCGTAGCTGCCGATTCGCTGTTCCTCGCCCGCCAGCGGCAGCGGATCGGTGCCGGCAAGCACCCGCATGCCCTGCTTCGCCGCAACCTCGAACTGCGGCACCCGCGACCACGCCCGGGGACGGCCACCGTTGTCCGCCAGCATCACTTCCGGCCTGCCGGCCTCCGCCTCGATGAGTTTCGTCAGCAGGCGACCGCGCCGGCCGAGCCATTTCCCGGCGCCCCAGGCGACGATTGCCCAGCCGCGGGCCGCGCGGATGCGCGCCACCATGTCCTCGAGTGGAAAGCCGGAACGGAGCCTGGCGTCGCAGGCGATGCCGAGCACTTCCAGCCCCTCACTCGTAATGAGCTGTTGCCCGCGAATCGCCGTGACGCGCGCGTCGTCCCGCGTGAACGTGACCGAGCGATCGTCGCCGTGGTCGCGGCGCCAGGTGGATCCCCCCTCGCCTTCACCCGGTTCAGCAAGCAGGCGCTCGTAACCGGCGACGCCGTCGGGGTCGGCGACCAGCAAGACGCCGTCCCGTTTCGTCGCGCCTTCCGCGGCGGCGGACCCGTTCAGCCGGAACAAATTCCTTCCTGCCGCGTCCAGCATCGCACGAACGGGCATGAACGGGTAGATGTGCACGTGCGCATCCACCACGAGGTCAGTCGTTTGCTTGTCGCTTGCCGCGCTGGGCATCTTTTCTCTTAGTCACGCAAATACGCCGTCGTTGTATGATTATCGGATTCTTCAAGCCGTGTTCGCTCGCACAGCCGGGTCGTGCCGCGGCAAAAGCCTGCGGGCGTCAGGGACGCGGAAAAGCACGACAGTAGGAACGAGCGTTATGAGTATTGGCCGACTCGAAATCGCCAGATGACCAGTAACCACGCCAGGGAGATGGGCTCACAGGTACAGCGGCTCGCGCGG
>DATABW010000378.1:0-8742 GCA_036259375.1 Woeseiaceae bacterium | reverse complement strand
AGCCACGGGTGAGGGTAAGACGACAGCCCGCCCTCGCCGACTTCGCGGCGGAAGCGGTCGAGTTGCGCCTCGTCAAGTCGGTCCTCGAGATACGCGCGGGCATAGATGCCCGGCGACGAGTGACCCTGGATGAAGACCATGTCGCCGCCGTGTTTCTCGTTCGGTGCGCGCCAGAAGTGATTGAAACCCACTTCATAGAGCGTCGCCGACGACGCATAGCTCGAAATGTGCCCGCCTATGCCTGAGCTCTTGCGATTCGCCTGCACCACCATCGCCATCGCGTTCCAGCGGATGTAGGCTTCGATCCGTCGCTCGAGCGAGCGGTCGCCCGGGTATTCGGGCTGGCGGCCCGGCGATATGGTGTTCAGGTACGCCGTGTTCGGGCTGTACGGCAGGTAGGCACCCGAGCGCCGCGCGAAATCGATCATCTGATTCAGCAGGAAATGGGCCCGCTCCGGTCCGTTGCTCTGCAGCACCGAATCGATGGATTCGAGCCATTCCCGGGTCTCCGTCGGATCGATGTCGTCAAATCGGCTGAATTCGCTCATAAATCATCCAGAATTTCACTTACCTCAAATTGCGGCGGATCGAGGCGTGCTACGCTTACGATCCAGAACAATACCGCGCCGCCGCAGGATCGGGAGTCGCTCGCATTGCGGGTTTTTATCGCCGCGAATCCAGGCGGGGCAGGTGTCGCGCGAGCCGGTGCAGCGGCCCCTTTTTACGACGACCTGCCGGCATTCGGCTCGGCGACATCGTGTTCGAGTTGCGTATTATGGCCCAAGCGGAACCTGAAGGTTAGCCCAGCATGGGAAGTCTGCTGTCAGAGAAGTACAAGGAGAGCGTCAACCGGATCACCCAGGTGACCGGAATGCCGAATAGCCGCACGATTGCGGCGCTCGATCACCTGCTGATTTGCGTACCATCCAAGCCGCCGGCAGCGGTTTGGCGCCAGGTCCCTCAAGGCGCGAAGGTGCGCGCCCTCATGAAACGGCGGACCGAAGGCAGCGTACCGGCGATCACCACGCGCGCCGCTAACGAGCGGCAGACGGGCATCGCGATCGGCACGCTGGATGCCGATGCGAGCGCGTTCGAGCAGCTCTGCTTCGCACGCAAGCTCATCGAGTCGGCACTGTCCGGGAAAGCCGGCGCCATGGGGCTGTGGGTGCTCGGATTCGAGGAACGCGAAGCCGAAGTCATCGCGCAGCGTCTCGCGGCCGCCGCGCTCGCGATCGCCTTCCCGCTCGCGGATTTCAAATCGAAACCACAGCCGCCGCGCATCAGGAGCATCCGGCTGCTCGGGTTCGATCGCAAGCTCGACCTGCGACGGGTGATTGCGGAAGCGCGCGGCAACAATCTCGCTCGATGGCTGACGGCACTTCCAGCCAACAAGCTGCATGCGGCGGCCTACATCGACCTGCTGAAGGAGCTGGCCGGCGAGCACGGCTGGGAATTCCGCAAGTACGGGGTGTCCGAACTGGAGAGGCTCGGCGCCGGGGCGTTCCTCGCAGTGGCCCAGGGCAACGCGGACGACAACGCGGCCATCGTGCGGCTGAGGTATCGCGCCAACGGCAAATCCGCCGCACCCGACCTCTCGCTCGTCGGCAAGGGAATCATATTCGATACCGGCGGCACCAATCTGAAGCCGTTCCCTGCCATGATGGACATGCACATCGACATGGGCGGCAGCGCGGTGGCGGTGGGTACACTGCTCGCGATTTCGGAGCTGGCCCTGCCGAAGTCGGTGGACTGCTGGGTGGCGATCACCGAAAACCGCACCGGCCCGACGGCGTACAAGCCGCAGGACGTCGTGACGGCACTGAACGGCAAAACGGTGCAGGTGATTCATACGGATGCGGAAGGGAGGATGGCGCTCGCCGACACGCTGACACTTGCCAGCCGCGGCAAACCGGGGCTGGTCGTCGACTATGCGACGCTGACGGGCGCCTGCATCACCGCGTTGACGCGCCGCTATTCCGGCGTGTTCACGAATCGGCCCGACCTGCATCCTGTGCTGAAGCACGCGGGACGCGACAGTGGGGAGCGCGTCTGGCCGTTTCCCGCGGACAAGGAGTTCCTGGCCGAGCTGAAGAGCGACACGGCGGACATCAGCCAGTGCACTCCGGACGCGGGCGGCGATCACATCCTCGCCGCTGCCTTTCTCAGTGAATTCGTGGAGGACGGCGTGCCCTGGATTCACGTGGACCTGAGCGCCGCCAAGCGCAAGGGCGGGCTCGGCCACATCCCCACCGAGATCACAGGCTTCGGCGTGCGCTTCACGCTGCATCTGCTCCTCGATTCTGAAATGCCGCAGGTGCCGGACTTGCATTATTGACCGTTTCACTCGAGTGGAAAGGTACCGATGCTGGCCGCAACGAAATGTCAATAATGCAAGTCCGGCACCTGCGGGCTCCACGTTATCTGCTAAGGTCCGCGAATGACTGAAGGGTTCTCGATCTGCAACCGCTTCCGCGGGTTTCTGCCGATCGCCGTGGACATCGAAAGTGGCGGCTTCAATCCCAAGACGGACGCGCTACTGGAAATCGCAGCGGTGCTGATCGAGCCGAAGCCGGACGGCACGCTCGCGCGCGGCGAAACGATCCGTTACCACGTCCAGCCCTTCCAGGGCGCGAATATGGATCCCGCATCGCTCGCGATCACCGGCATCGATCCGCACCATCCGCTGCGGCCGGCGATCGACGAGCGCGACGCGCTGCAGCGCGTTTTCCGGGAGGTGCGGCGAGCAATCCGCGCGCACGGCTGCACCCGCGCCATCCTCGTAGGACACAACGCATCGTTCGATCTCGCCTTCCTGAACGAGGCGATTGCGCGCACGAACATCAAGCGCAATCCCTTTCACCCGTTCAGCAGCTTCGACACCGCCACGTTGTGCGGCGTGGCGTACGGGCAGACGGTGCTGTCACGCGCCGTGCAGGCCGCGGGGCTGACGTGGGACGAAAGCTCCGCGCACTCGGCCGCCTACGACGCCCAGATTGCGGCCGATCTCTTCTGCGATGTGGTAAACCGCTTCCGGCCCATCTTCGATGCCATGCGGCGGCCCGATGAAGTCGCGCCAGAAGCGGAAATGGAGACCGGCGGACCCGTATAGAACGATCGCCCCGCGAACCAGGTGAATTCAGCTTACGCGGCTACGTCGGAAAGCAGTTCCTTCAGCTCTCCCGAGTGATACATCTCGACCACGATGTCGCAACCGCCGACGAGCTCGCCGTTGACGTAGAGCTGGGGGAACGTCGGCCAGTTCGAGTACTTCTTCAGCCCTTCCCGTATCTCGGGGTCTTCGAAGATATTCACGTAAGCAAAGGGTTTGCCGATCGACTTCAGGGCCATAACGGTCTGCCCCGAAAACCCGCATTGCGGGAAATCCGGCGTGCCTTTCATGTACAGCAGCACCGGGTTGTCTTTCAGCTGCTGCCGGATTCTGTCGTTTACATCCACGTCATTCTGTCCTCTCGATGTGCCATTGGAAGAGATTGGGTCGCCGCAAGGCTCATTCAATTGCCCGACGACACCCGGATGCGATTGTTGACGCTGACGACGCCCTCGACCTGCCGCACCAGAGCTCCAGCGCGGCTGCGGGCAGCGTAGGTGTCTACCGCTCCCTGCAGCGTCACCCGCCCGGCCCGGGTCTCGATGCCCAGCCGGTAATGGCCCAGTACGGAGTCGGCTGCGAACCTGTCGCGAATGGCGGCAGATATGGAGGCATCTGCGGCGATTTGCGTAGAACTCCGCTCGCCAGGACCGGCTTGCCCGCCGCCACTGCCGCCGCCCAGCAGCATGGCCGTGCAGCCGGATAACAACAGGATGGCTGGCAGTATCACGAACCGCATAATGGGTTTCCCCCGAAAGTTGCACCCGCCCGGCCGGCTATTCTACGTGGTTCGGCCCGTCACAATCGAATTGCGGGGCGCACCCCTCCCGTCGGCGCAAGTTGAGCGGTAGGTATTTGATTCGCTGTTCACTATAATGCGCGTGGCCCCGGTAGTGCCGGGTCCTGCTCCCCGGAATTCGAGTATTCCGAGCCGCAACAAGCTAATCAAAAGAACAGGGAGAACGTTATGAATCCACTGAATTCCATCGCCGGCACCATAATCGCCGGCATCGTCCTCGCCATCATCATCGTGCTGGTCACCGGCGACAGCACCGCGGCGAGCGGCGCCTCGACGATCATCTGGCTGCACGTGCTGGCGGGTATTACCTGGATCGGTCTCCTTTATTACTTCAACTTCGTGCAGGTGCCGGCGGTGGCCGAAGCCGCTTCCGACGAGGGCGGGCCCGGCGGCGCCGGCATCAGCAAATACGTCGCGCCGAGGGCACTGGCCTGGTTCCGGTGGGGAGCCGTCGCGACCTGGCTCACCGGCGCCCTTTACCTGCTCCACCTGGGCCAGCTCGATGACGCATTTGCCCTCGGCATGCTCACCGATCCCCTCAACTCCTATGCACTGACGATCGGCATCGGCGCATGGCTGGGCACGATAATGCTGTTCAACGTCTGGGTGCTGATCTGGCCGAACCAGAAGAAAATACTCGGGCTGGTCGAGGCCGCCGCCGATGAGATTCCTAAAGCCAAGCGCGTAGCCTTGCTGGCGTCGCGAACGAACACGTTGTTGTCCGTGCCGATGGTCATGAGCATGGTGGGCGCCCATCACGGATTTTTCATGTAAGTGTCCACGGGTTCACCCGATCTCGACAGAACTGTCCGGAAGAATGTCGCCGACGCGCTGGCCGAAGACGTCGGCAGCGGCGACCTGACTGCCTCCCTGCTGCCGGAATCGGCGACTGCCCGCGCCTCCATCGTCACGCGCGAAGCCATGACGCTGGCGGGGCGGCCGTGGGTAGACGAGGTCTACCGGCAGCTCGATCCCTCGGTCCGCCTCGACTGGCAGGCCGCCGACGGGGACGGGCTGGCCGCGGGCGCCGCGCTCTGCCGTCTCGAGGGGCCGGCGCGCGCACTGCTGACGGGTGAACGCACCGCGCTCAACTTCCTGCAATTGCTCTCCGGCACCGCGACCGTCGCCGCCAGTTACGCAGCGGCCGTGGCGGAAACGAATTGCCGGATACTGGACACGAGGAAGACGATCCCGGGATTGCGCGTCGCGCAGAAATACGCCGTTCGCTGCGGCGGCGGAGTCAACCACCGGCTGGGGCTCTTTGACGCCATTCTCATCAAGGAAAACCACGTCCTGAGCGCCGGCGGCATCGAGGCAGCGATTCGAAAGGCACGGGCGACGCACCCGGGCTTGCCGATCGAGACCGAGGTCGAAACGATTACGGAGCTCCGCGAGGCATTGCGGGCGCACGCCGATCGACTGCTGCTCGACAACTTTATGCTGGACGACCTGCGCCGCGCCGTCGAGATCAACCGGGCGGAAGGCGACCCGCCGGCGGAACTCGAAGCCTCGGGCGGGCTGACCCTCGAAAATGTTGCCGAGGTGGCCGCGAGCGGGGTGGACTTCATTTCGGTGGGCGCATTGACGAAGCACGTCGCCGCCATCGATTTGTCGATGCGGGTCGACCTGTAGGTTACACGGGCGACACAGGGCCTGCCGGCCGTACCGCCCTTGAGACGGGCTCCTACAGCGCGGTCGACCCGGTAAAGGCGGAGATTTGCTAGGCGACCGCGCGGGTCACGCGCTTCGGTTCCGAGACGCCGTAGCCCTGCGCGTAGTCAATGCCCATGCCGCGCAGCATCGTAATGATCTCTTCGTTCTCGGCGAACTCGGCGATCGTCTGCTTGCCGGTCAGGTGACCGATTTCGTTGATCGACCGCACCATCTCGCGATCGATCGGGTCGTGCAGGATCTCCTTCACGAAGCTGCCGTCGATCTTCAGGAAATCGACCGGGAAGTGCTTCAGGTAACCGAATGACGACAGGCCGGTGCCGAAATCGTCCAGCGCGAATTTGCAGCCGAGTTCTTTCAACGCGTTGATGAAGCGGTTGGCCTGCGAGTAACTCGCGATGGCTGCCGTCTCCGTGATCTCGAAGCAGATGCGCGAGGCGTCCAGGCCGCTCACCTGGAACTGGTCGATGACGAACGGGAGGAATTTCTCGTCCCCGAGGCTCTGCCCGGACAGGTTGATCGAGCACAGCGACAGCCGCTCGCGCTCGTCCGCTTCCGAGACGAGCCATTGGAATGCGCTCTTGATCACCCAGCGATCGATGCTCGGGGTGATGCCGTAACGTTCCGCTGCCTCGATGAACAGCGCCGGCGCGACGATGCCGCCGCCCTCGTCCCGCATGCGGAGCAGGAGCTCGTAATGGGCGCCTTCATCGGTGCGCTGCAGCGGCTGGATGGTCTGCCGGAACAGCTCGAAACGATCCTCCTCCAGCGCATTGTTGATGCGCGCGGCCCATTGCATTTCCCGCCGCCGGCGCATGAGATCGATGTCGTTCTCGAGAAAGCTGTGAATGCGGTTGCGCCCGCTTTCCTTCGCCTGCGCACAGGCACTGTCGGCGGCGGAGAGCAACGCGGCTACGTCCTCGTTGTCCGCGGTGATCGGCACGACGCCGATGCTCGCCCCCAGCCGGAAGCTGCGATCGTCCCACATGAACTTGAATTCGCCGATTGCGATTCGAAGCACCTCGGCCGTCTGCATGGCCTCGTCGAGGCTGCAGCTCTCGAGCAGCACGCCGAACTCGTCCCCGCCGAGCCGGGCGAGCGTGTCGCGCCAGCGGATCTTGGATTTCAGCAGCGCGCCCAGCTGGCCCAGCAGGTGATCGCCCGCACTGTGGCCGCAGGAATCGTTGACGATCTTGAACTGGTCGAGATCGAGGTAAAGCAGCGCGTAGGAGGTCTCCTTCGCCCGCGCACTCTTCAGCGCCCGTTCCAGGCGATTCTCGAACTCTCGCCGATTGACCAGGCCGGTCAGGATGTCATGGCTGGCGTGGTAACTCAGGCGGCGATTGAGCTCCCGCGATTCGCTGACGTCATGGAACACCAGCACGCCGCCCGTCACGTCGCCCTTCCCGTCGCGGATGGGCGAGGCGCAACTTTCGATATACAGCTCGTTACCGTCGCGCCGGATCAGGAGCGTCGGGCGGACCGACTTGATGGAGCGGCTGCGCCGGATCGAGACCGCGAGCGGATTCTCGAGTGGCTCGCAGGTCTCTTCGTGGAAACCGCGGAAGATCTCATCGACCGGCCGGCCGCTTGCGTCGTCGACCTTCCAGCCGGTCAGCTCTTCGGCGACGGGATTGATGTACTCGACGTTGCAGTGGGCGTCCGTGGTGATAACGCCGTCGCCGATCGAGCGCAGGGTGATCTGCGCGCTTTCTTTCTCGCGGAACAGGGCCTCTTCGTAGAGCTTGCGCTCGGTGATGTCCACTTCCACGCCGAGCAGCCGAATGAGGCGGCCCTTGTCGTCCTGCAGCGCTTTGGCCCGGCTGGTCATCCAGCGCCACTCGCCATTCTGGTGCTTCATGCGATGCATGCTTTCGAAAAACGGCGTCTTGCCTTCCAGGTGCTCGCGCATCCGCGCCTGCACGCGCGCCATGTCGTCGGGGTGCACGAGGCGATACCAGTCCGGCAGCACGTCTTCGCGGTCCTGGTCGTAGCCGAGCATTTCCTTCCATCGCCGCGAAAGTGCGATGCGCTTGGTCTGCCCGTCGAAATCCCAGATGCCGTCGTTGGCGGTCAGGTTGATCAGCTCGTTGCGTTCCTCCAATTCTTCCAGGAGCTCGAGGGCCCGCATGCGTTCGAGACCGGAAGCGAGGGAGGCGCCGATCAGCTTCATCAGGAGGTGCAGGTTCGCGTCCCAGGTGTCGATCGGCCTTTCGTGCGCGAGCGCGAGAAAGCCCGCCAGTTCGCCACGCACCGAGAAGCCGATGGCCAGGCAGGAACCAATGTTCAGTTCGGCAAGCCGCCCGAATTCCGGCGCCGCTTCCGCCGGTGCCGCTTCCGTGTCGTTGATGTCGACCAGGCGGAGGTGCCCCAGGCGCCGGCAAAGCCATGGCCAGTCGTCCAGCGGCTCCCCCTGCAGGGCGTCCGGATTGCAACCGGCAAACAGGGTGCTGGAGGACAGCACGGCTTCGAAAGCATCGGCATTGAACAGGACGAGGAAGGCCGATTCGCAACCGGTGGCATCCGGCAGCTCCGCAACGTTGGCGCTGAGCTGCTCGCGATAACAGGTCGGATCGAGGTTCTGGACGTTGACGGCGATCTTGGTCTGCAGCGCGTCCACGGCGCCGCGGGTGCGCTCACCCGCCTTGGGACGCCTGCGTCGGATGGGCAAGGTACCCGCCACATCTTTGCCGCTTGTTATTGTCATTCAGCCCGCCAGCCCGTCGCGTGTCATGGGCGGCAGTCTAGCTTGCCGGAGGCCGGTCATAAACGGCTTGCCGCACATCTCCCGCCATTTTTATTATCCCGAGCGGTAATGCCTGCATTGTGACACGGGGTTCCATCATTACCTTCACGATCGCCGATAGAGCGATGATGGCGATGCCCCAGCTTCCATCCAAAAGCAAAGCATTCGCGTTTAAAACATAAAGGAAAGCCAGGCATAGCCAGCGCATCCAGAACCACATATCTTCAAACATGATCTGGCTGAGTGCCGGATCCACCGCCCGCAGGATTTCGGGCGCCGTGGGGCCAGCATAGATGACCAGCCGTTCACCGGCGTGAATTCCTGCCTCCCAAACACTGCCCGACTGCGGCTGAACCGTGTAGCGCCACTCAGCTCGCGGGTGGGACGCTAGAAGCGCCCAGAATCGATTGCGGAAGC
>DATABW010000377.1:0-2020 GCA_036259375.1 Woeseiaceae bacterium | reverse complement strand
GCCTGCTCCGCGGGACTCGCGTCCTTGTGCTCGACGTTCCGGACGACCCGGCCGTCCTCGCGCACGATGCGGCCGTAGCCGGTCGGGTCTTGCATGTCGACCGTCAGCAGTGCCAGCTCGTTTTCCTTTCCCGTCTGCAGCAGCCGTTTCAGCGTGGCTGGCTTCAGCAGCGGCACGTCGCCGAAAAGAATGAGCACCCTGTTCGCGTCGGGGGTGCCGGGCATCGCTCGCTGCGCCGCGTGCCCGGTGCCGAGTTGCTCCGCCTGGTGTACCCAGCGGATCGGCTGGCCGTCGAACGCGGCCTTGACGGCGTCACCACCGTGGCCGTGGACGACGCAAACCTCGTCGGCACCAGCCGCGAGCGCGCAATCGACGACGTGCTGCAGCAGGGGCTTCCCCGCCAGCGTGTGCAGCACCTTCGGGATGGCCGACCGCATGCGTGTGCCCTGGCCGGCCGCCAGGATGATGAAGCTGACTTCCAAAAAAATTCCCTGGGAATGTTTCCGGCGCATGATACCGCAGCGGCCCGTCGCCTCAGGGCCTCCGCGGAGGGATTTCCTGAATGAGAACCATTCGTATGCTGATCCTGTCCGTTGGCGTATGCTGGGGTCTCTCGGTAGGGAGGCGCCGATGGATTGTCGCTCTCTGGGCCTGGCCGCCCTGGCATTGCTGCTCGGCGCCTGCAACGGCGAGATCTACCTGCGCGACGGCGTCACGGACGGCGACACCTTCTATCTCGCGGAGCGGGCCCTCCACGACTCTGATCCGGTCTTGCAGAGCTGGGTCGGCTACAGCCTCGCGAAGAGCACCTGTCAGCTCCTGTCCGGCGCCGACAATCCGGCCAGGGCCACCTCCTTCGAATGCGAATTGACGGCGCGCGAGCACCTTCTCGACGCCTGGGCCGAACAGCGCGGCCCCTTCGTTACCGATCCCTACCTCGATCGGCTCGCGCAGGTTCAACAGGCCCAATACCTGGATGAGTACGTGTGGCAGTTCCTGCACGAAACATCCTGGACCGCTCCTCCGGGGCTCGAGATGGAGCGATTCGCGGAGTGGCGCCGCGAGCGATTGCCGAACCATGAGGTCCGAACCCGGCTCATCGGGTCCTGGGGCTATGCCGAGCGGAGAGCATCCCGTTCACGCTGACATCGGGTATTTCCGTCCCTCACGCCTCCGTGGACTTGAATCGGCAAGAAGTACGGAGCCGACCGTTTGACGTCATGATGCGCTTGCATCACGACGCGGACCGGAGAGATCGACCGCGGACTCGCAGCACTGCACGACGATGTCGGTGTCCTCGTCCAGGTTTAATCCGCGACGGGGGTGAAATGCAGGTCATGGTAGTCGTAGCTGAAGTCCGCGAGCGGTGACACCGCTTTCATCGTAATGCCGGCAACCTCGCCCTCCGCGTCCAGCGCGAACGTTACATAGGCAGGTTCGATCGTTTCATCGGACCAGCGCGTGCGGAACGTATCGTACTGCCAGTGCTCCAGCGTACCCTTCATTCCCGGGGTCTGGCGGAAATCGAGCGTGAGCTCGCTGCCTTCGAGCGCAATTGTGATCGGCCCGTACCAGGGATCGGCATACTCGCCAGCGTAACCCTCGGGCGGCAGTGACGGGCCGACGTCGGCGGGTTCCGCCGTCTCGGCCTCGAACGCCTCCAGCGCCCCGGCGTGGCGTTCCTCGACGTACGCCATGAATTTCGCCGGCCAGTCCGCGCGCGGCGCGCCGAGGTAATGATCGACGAGTTCCCAGCCGAGCCCGAGCACCGCCTCGCCGTCCTCGGAGTTGATGACGAGAAACAGGCCGACGTTCTTCTCCGGAATCAGTGTCACCAGTGTCTGCACGCCGAACACCGCGCCGCCATGTAGCACCAGTTTCACGCCGCGGTAGTCCTGCACGTTCCAGCCGAGCGCGTACGTCGAGAAATTCGGCGTCAATGCCGCGAGGTCGCCCGGGTAGCCCCGGATCGGCATGAGCGTGACCGGCGTCCACATCTCCCGCGCCTGGGCCTCGCTCC
>DATABW010000376.1:0-2737 GCA_036259375.1 Woeseiaceae bacterium | reverse complement strand
GGGGCTGCGTATCTACGTGAGCGGCGATACCGAAGGTGTTCCCGAGATGCGCAAGCTCGAGAACATCGACGTCGCCTTCGTCTGCATGAACCTGCCGTATACCATGGACGTGGACGCCGCCGCGGAAGCCGTGCTCGACATGCAGCCGCGCATCGTTTATCCGTATCATTACCGGGGGCAGGACGGCTTCAGCGACGTGGACCGGTTTGCGCAACTCGTGCAATCGGACGATTCCCGGATCGACGTCCGGCAGCTCGAGTGGTATCCCGAATGACCAGGAGCAACTCCCCGGTCGCCGTCCCGATCGCACTGGCGCTTCTTTCCGCCTGTGCCTCGGAGCCGCAGTTCCCGAATGCGTCGCCGGAGGCGGTCGCAGAGTGCCGCCGCGAGGCCGCCGTGCTGGCGGAGCCCGACCCCTGGCGCGTCCCGGACGATCCGATCCGCACCGAGACCGGCGGCGACGACGTCATCGAGGACGCGCGAACCGCGGAATCGGAGCTGCAAAGGGAGGGCCTCGCCGGCTGGCCGGAGGAAATTCTGATCTACCGGTGCCTCGTCTCGCAAGGGGAGACGTTGACTACGGAACAGGCGCGAAAACTGGCGGATTGGGAGGAGACGCTGGAGCCTGAGTCCAGGTAGGATCGCCCGTGGACGGCCTTCCCGGATCGCGACCCGCGTCAGTCGCTTTCCTCATCGCGATGAAACTCGATGAACCAGAGGGGCTGCCAGTTCTCGCCGTCGGGGGTGCGGAGGGCGAGCTGCCAGTTGACGGCGCCGTCGATCTCGCGTTCGAAGCGTATGCGGCTCGGCGGTATGCCCGCCGGACGGTCCGTCAGCAGGAATTCGCCGACATCTCCTGAAAAACCGCCGGTAAAAGGCGGCCCGAAGTTCGGATCCAGCGTATCCATCCAGAAAATGCGCCATTCCCGTGCATCGGGATAATAGACGCGCACGCTCACGCCCCGCATCGGCGCCGGTTCTTCCATCCCGAGCCAGAAAAAGCGCGCAACGCCCTGGAAGTTCTCGACGAGCGCCCCGCCGCCCTCGATCAGGCGCACCTGGTTTTCTGCCGGATAGGGCTCGAATTCACCGCCGCTCCCGGACCAGATATGCTGCTGCAGCGTCCAGTCGCCCAGCCAGAAGTCGAACGCACGGGCGGCGCTGGTCGTTTGCTGTTCCGGAAGCGTGAGGTCGAGCACGACTTTCCATTCACCGCCGAGACGTCGCCAGACGGTGAGGTATCGCCGCCGGTCCTCGTCCGATTCCGGCGCATCCGAGGCCAGCCACCACTGCCCGACGGTATACCCGAGCTCGCCGGGCCAGAGCATGCCCGAACTCAGTGGTTCCCAGCGCAGGTCGCGGGCGATGGCAGCCACGCTCTGTCCCGCGGCCGCCGGCCCGATCGCCGGGTCGCCTCCGTCGCCGTACAGCAGTCCGCGATCCGCCCACACCTCCGCCCATGCATCCGCGCCGCGCTCGGCGGAGGCTCTGGCGAACTCGCGATCGGCGGTCACCAATTCCTCGGCATCGGAAAACGGCTCCCCTCCGCCCGAACTTCCGCCGAACTCGCACGCCGTCGCGAACAGGAGCCACGACAAGGCTATAGCCGCCATCAGGACCCGCATCGATATTCTTACCTCTGGTGCCAGGCGAAAATTATAGGCCAACCCGCCGCAGTACCCAGAAGATCAGGTAGTGCACGTAGAAATTACAGCCGGCGGTAAGAATCGCCCGCGCTCGATCGCTGCCGAACAGTCCGCGTTCCCTCGGCCCGAGCAACGGCCCAAGGCGCAGCCGGCCGCGGCAGTTTCTCGGTCAGGGCACGGATATTGCACCGGCGCTCACTCCCCCCGAATCCTTTCAATACCCGGCGCCGCCAGGAGGAACTATGGCCGTCAAGCTTTTCGATTCCAAAGGTACCCCGTTGGAAGAGCAAGTCTTCACCTGGCGGGATCTCGTGCAAAAGCCGATCAGCAAACTGGACGACGACGCGTTCACGCGCGTGCGCATCATCCTGATGAACGGCATCGAGCAACAGGCAAATCGCTTCCAGCATATCTGTTCACAAATGAACGGAGAATTGCGCGAGCCGCTCGCGCGGATACGGCGCGTCGAGCACCACCAGCAGACGATGATCAACTGGCTACTGTCGGGTGATCATTCGCCGCTGGAGACGACGATCGGATTCGAGCAGGTTGCGATCGAGGTCACCGGCGCCATTGCGCAGCAGGAGCCCGACGAGTACCTGGCGCAGGTGTACCGCTTCGGCCTGCTCGAAGATTTCGATCACCTGTATCGCTACTCGGCCCTCATGGACCGTGTCGAAGGCAAGGATGCGAACAACATCCTGCAGTCGTACACCGACATCATCCCCGGCCGACCGACATCGCTCGAGCACCGGCATCCGCTCGATGACCTTCGGAACCATTACGATCGCACGGCCGCCGACCCGATCAGCAAACTGAACGCGCTGACCATCATGTCCGGCGAGTACCAGACGCGTGATTACTACATGACCATCGGGCCCACGTTCTCAGATCCTATGGCGCGGCAGGTGTATGCCGAAATCGCGTCCATAGAGGAGCAGCACGTCACGCAGTACGGCTCCATCATCGATCCGAACGAGACGATGCTGGAAAAATGGATGCTGTACGAAGCGAACGAGGCTTACAACTACTACAGCTGCATGGAGGCAGAACCCAACCCGCGCGTGAAGGCGATCTGGGAGCGATTTCTG
>DATABW010000375.1:0-2166 GCA_036259375.1 Woeseiaceae bacterium | reverse complement strand
AACGACCGGAGGATTTCGCGGAAGCGGTGGCCGAAGTGGAACGGGCAACGGCCGCTCTCAGCCAGGCGGCTTCCTCGGAAGACCGGGAGGCGATGAGCGCGGCTTTCCGGGAGGTTGGCGCCGCCTGCCGCGGCTGTCACGATGATTTCCGGAAGGAACACCACTAGGGCGATTGCCAGCGTCATCGCGGCGGCGCTCCTACCTGCCGCGATGGCCGCTCCGGTCGACGATGAGATCGTCGAGCGCGGCCAGTACCTGGTCCACGCCGGCGGCTGCATCACCTGTCATACCGCCGAAGACGAAAGCGCCATACCGCTGGCCGGGGGGCGCGCACTGGAATCGCCCTACGGCACGTTCTATGCGCCCAATATTACGCCCGACGTGGAAACCGGGATCGGCGGCTGGTCCGACGAGGATTTCGTCAGCGCATTCTGGAATGGTGTGAGTCCGGGAGGCGATCACTACTTCCCGGCTTTTCCGTACACCTCCTACACCGGCGTCACTCGCGACGACCTGCTTGCGATGAAGGCGTACCTGTTCAGCCTCGAGCCGGTGCGCGCCGCCAGTCCCGAGCACGAGCTGTCTTTTCTCACGTCGCGGTTCGGCGCCGGACTGTGGAAGAGCCGCTATTTCGAACCCGGGCGCTTCGAGCCGGACCCGCAAGCCAGCGAGGAATGGAACCGCGGTGCCTACCTGGTGCGGCATCTCGGCCATTGCGGCGAATGCCACACCCCGCGCGGCCGTTTCGGCGTCCTGCAGCGGGATGCGGCCCTCACCGGCAACCCGGAAGGCCCCGACGGCGAGGAGGTGCCGAACATCACCGGCGACGAGCAGGAGGGCATCGGCCGCTGGTCAATCGGTGACATCGAATACTTTCTCGAGATCGGGATGGAACCCGGCGGCGATTTCACCGGCGGCACCATGACGGAGGTTATCGAGAATTCCACCAGTCACCTGACGAAGTCAGACCGTCACGCGATTGCCGTTTACCTCAAGTCGGTGGGAACGGATCAATAGCGTCGCCCGTGAGACGGGCTCCTGCCGGAGCGACGGTGAATACCGACTGTAGGAGCCCGTTTCGCGGGCAACCCATGCAAGAATCAATACCCCACCGCTGCGCCATCAGGCGCGCGCGAGTCCGCGGCGCCGAGATAGAGGTCCTTCTCCAGGTCGTGATAAACCCCCATGGCGGAACCCATGCTGTCCTGTATGCGCACCGTGTGGCCGAATTCCTCGTACAGCCGGATCGTATCCGGCGAGAACCCCAGCTTTTCGAAACGCGTGTAGTCCGGCAGCCAGCGATGATGGATCCGGCCGGCCTCGATTGCCTCGCCGATGTCGAATCCGTGGTCGAGGACGTTCAGGATGACCTGCATCGTCGTGGTGATGATCGTTTTTCCACCCGGCGTGCCGATCGCGAGAATCGGCACACCGTCCTTGGCGACGATGGTCGGCGACATGCTGGAGAGCATCCGTTTCTCCGGCCTGATGAGATTGGGTTCCGTTCCGATGCGTCCCTGCGCGTCGGTCACGCCCGGCTGCGCGTTGAAATCGCCCATTTCGTTGTTCAGCAGGAAGCCCGCGCCGTCGACCACGATGTGCGAGCCGTAGCTCCACTCCAGCGTGTACGTCAAGGACACCATGTTGCCCTCGTCGTCGACAATCGAGATGTGCGTCGTCTCCGGGCTTTCATACATTTCGGCGAATGCCGCCGGGTCGCTCTCCGACGCCCTGGCCGGATCGATGGTGTTCCGCAGACTCGAGGCGTATTCCTTTGAAACGAGGCGCTCGATCGGCATGTCCTCGTTGAAATCCGGGTCGCCGAGGTGCTCCGCGCGATCCGCGTAGCCGCGGCGCATCGCTTCGGTCAGCAGGTGCAGGTACCCCGCGGAATTGTGGCCGGCCGCGGCGAGATCGAACCCTTCCAGGATGTTCAGCATCTCGATCATCGTGACGCCGCCGGAACTGGGCGGCGGCATGCCCACGATGTCATAGCCGCGGTACGTGCCGCGAACGGGCTCCCGCTCCACAGCTTCGTATCGCTCCAGGTCCTCGAGCGTAATCAGGCCGCCGCTGTCTTCCATGAAATCCGCAATCAGCTCGGCCGTCTTGCCTTCGTAAAAGCCGTCCCTGCCTTTCCTGCGGATCCTCTCCAGCGTGTCGGCG
>DATABW010000374.1:0-6629 GCA_036259375.1 Woeseiaceae bacterium | reverse complement strand
GCCCAGAACGTCGGGGGATTGCGCCTCCAGCCAGACGCGCGCGAGCTCCGCCACGTTGCCGCGGTAGGCGCCGGGCAGACCCGCGCCGCTTGCGAGCCGGCTCGGGATGCGCCAGTCCTCGAGCAACGGCATCGCGTGCATGGCTTTTTCCTGGAGCCACTCCGTCACGATCTGGGAAGGGACCGGCTCGAACGGGAATGGAATCTCCGAGCCCATCAGCACGAGCGCATGCCAGTCGCGGTGATCGCGCCAGAGCGTCTCGGCCAGGAAGATCATCGGCGGAATGCCGACTCCGCCGCCGATCAGGAGCGGCCGCGGCCGCTCGGACGAGGGCTCGAAGCCGCGGCCGATCGGGCCGAGCAGGCTCATGACGTCGCCGGGCTTCTTGTGCCCCAGCGACCTCAGGCCGTTGCCGACGATCTTGAATAGGACCTCGATCCAGCCCTCGTTCCGGCTTGCGCGCATGATCGACAGCGGGCGGCGCATGGGAATGGCGGCGTCGCAGCGAATGTGCACGAAGCTGCCCGGAATCGCGCGGCGCGCCGTCTCGGGCGCGTGGAGGCGCAGGATGTACTGGTCACCGGGAAAGCGCGAGATCCGGCTCACCCGGGCATCCTCGAGGAAGATCGTGTCGCGGTGGGATCGCGTTGCGGCGCCTGCCGCCGGCGCCTGTTTCACTTGCCTTCCAGCGTCTCGATCACAGTCGAGAGGATCGCCATTCGCACCGCGACACCGTTCGTCACCTGCCGCGTGATGACCGAGGCAGGGCTGTCGGCCAGAGCGGATTCGATTTCGATCCCGCGGTTCATCGGGCCCGGGTGCATCACGATCGCGCCGGGGGCGGCGTGCTTCATGCGTTCGCGGCTGATGCCGTAATTCGCGAAGTATTCGTCGATCCCGGGAACGCCGTCCAGATTGCCGATTCGCTCCCGCTGGATGCGCAGCGCCATGACGACATCGGCGCCTCGCAGCCCGTCATCGAGCCGGTGCAGGATGCGGCCGGACGGGATCGCGTCTGCTTCGGGCGCGAGCGCAGGCGGACAGACCAGCCGCAGCTCGCCAATGCCCAGGATGGTCAATGCATCGGCAGCCGAGCGCGCGACCCGCGAATGGGCGATATCGCCGACGATCGCCACCACGAGTTTGCCGAAGTCGGGCTTGTGCTGGCGGATCGTCAGCGCGTCGAGCAGGCCCTGCGTCGGGTGCGATACGTCGGCTTCGCCGGCGTTCAGGATGCTGACGTGCTCGCTCACGTTGCGGGCGATGTAAGCGGGCACGCCGGCGCTCGCGTCGCGCACCACGAACACGTCGATCTGCATCGCCTGCAAGGTGTAGATCATGTCGAGGATGCTTTCGCCCTTCTTGCGCGAGGACGTATTGACGTCGAGATTCAGCACGTCCGCGCCGAGGCGTTTAGCAGCAAGATCGAAGGAAGCGCGAGTACGCGTGCTCGGTTCGAAGAAAAGGTTCGCCACCGTGCGCCCGGCGAGCGCGTCGCTCCGGGCGACCCCCTGGCCATGCGGCCTGAGAAAGGTTTCGGCACGGTCCAGCAGGGCGACGAGCTGCTGCCGGCTCATGCCGTTAAGCGTCAGCAGATGGCGAAGCCGTCCGGCCGGCGTCAACTGCAGGTCGGACTCTTTTCTGGTTGCCGGCGATTCGAAGAGGTCGGTCACGGACATGGCGGGCGTGAGTTTACCCCATGCGGGCCAGCCAGCGTTCCGCAATCAGGACGGCGGCCGCGGCGTCCACCATCTCTTTACGGATCCGCCGGGTCTGCCCTGTCCGGCGGCCCTCGACCAGCCGTTGGCGCGCCTCCAGAGACGTGTAGCACTCGTCCACCGTCGCGACGGGCAGGCCGTAGCGGGCGAGATCGGTGATGAACGCATCGACGGCGGGCTTGATGAGAGAGGGTGAGCCGTCCGTGTGCAGCGGCATGCCGACCACGAGGCGGCCGGGGCGCCATTCGGCCAGCAGCGTCTCAATGCGGGGCCAGTCGGGACCGTCCGGCCCGTTCGCCACCACGCCGAGCGGGCTGGCGGAGCCGGTGATCGGCTGGCCGACGGCGACGCCGATGCGCCGCAGGCCGAAATCGAAGGCGATCAGGGTCTCGGGCGGCGTATCACGCGTGCCCGGCATGCGGCGTCAGGCGACTGATGTCGACGCCGAGGATCCGGGCGGCGGACATCCAGCGCTCGGAGTAGGGCACGTCGAAAACGATCTCCGGCGTCGCCGGCACGCTGAGCCAGGTATTAGCAAGCATTTCCGCTTCGAGCTGACCGGGCTGCCAGCCGGCATAACCCAGCGCGACCAGCGATTTTGCCGGACCCTTGCCCGCCGCGATGGCTTCGAGGATATCGCGCGACAGCGTCAGCTGGATGCCGGGGGACACCGCGACCGAGCTTTCGAAGCGAGCCTCGGAATTATGTAAAACGAAACCCCGCTCCCGCGCGACCGGGCCCCCGTCGAATACGGGCCGGCTGGATGCCGCGGCGTCCGCTTCGGTGACCTCGAGCTGCTCGAACAGCCCGCCGAGATTCAGGTTCATCGGGCGGTTGATGACGATGCCGAGGGCGCCCTCGGCATTGTGCTCGCAGATGAGCGTTACCGTGCTGCTGAAATTGGGATCCAGCATGCCCGGCATGGCGATAAGAAGCTGATTGTTGAAGGTGTCCTGCGCTTCCATGGTCACAGTATCGGCCTTGTCCCGGCGGCAGACAACCGCTGTCTCACCCCGTGGGCCGCGGCTCCATCCTGTGACTGAATTCCCATTTATAGGCGAACCGCAGCCGGTCGTAATCCGTCCGCACCGCCTCCGGGAACGGGTCGAAGGGCGCGGCACGGCGCAGGATGTCGAGCGCCGCCTGGTCGAGCACGCGCGAGCCGGAGGAACGACGAATCACGACCTCGTCCAGCTGGCCGGAGGCGTCGATGGTCACTTCGAGCGTGGGGCTGCCGGCATCGCCGGACAGCGCCTGCTCGGGGAAATGCTCGACGCCGATCGCTTCGATTTTCCGCTTCCAGCGGTCGAGATAGCCCGCGACCACCGATTCGCGCGTGTCTACGCTCGTCACGAGCTCCCGCGGGTCGTCGTCCCGGATCTGCAACCGGGCGCGCTCGTCCTGCGGCAGCGGCAGCGTCAGGTCGATTCCTGCTTCCAGCGCCATTGCGGTCTGCGCTCGCGAATCGGGATCGTCCCGCGGCCGGTCCGGCACCGCCAGTTCCTGCTCCGTGCGGGTCGTCAGCACCTGGTCGGCCGCATCGGCGGCGACTTGCGCGGTTTCCAGGCTGTCGCCGCCCGGCTGCCCGGGATTGTCGAAGGGAACCATGCTCTCGGGCAACGCGCCGGGACGCGCGTCGAGCACGGTGTTCCCCTGCCCTTCCTGGCTCGCTTGCGCCAGGTAAGCGGCATCTTCCGGGTCATCGGGCGCCCGCTCCGGATCGGCGACTATGGTGACGTCCAGCGAGATTGCATCGGATTCGCTGCCCGCCACCGGGTTGAAGGTGATCCCGATGATGAGTATCCCGTGGATCAGGGCGGCCAGGAACAGCATCGGCGGCAGGCGATCGGGTTTGCCTTCGCGTTCTCTTCCTTGCGGTTGGTCGGCCTCCGCCCGATCGATTTCCGCGAAGGCGTCGCTCATTGCGCTGTTTGCTGACATGGTTCCTGCGGAGCCGCCGACCTCGTGCGTTTGTGCCAGAGCCGGCGTCGATTCTACCGGCGACGCCTCCGTGGCAATGAGACCGGATTCAAACTCGTGCTGCAACGGCGCCAACGATCGCGTCGAACAGCTTGCCGGCGATATTGAGCCCATATTCGCGATCGAGTTCCCGGATGCCGGTCGGGCTCGTCACGTTGATCTCCGTGAGGAAGTCGCCGATGACATCGATGCCGGCGAACAGTACGCCATGCTCCTTCAGTACCGGGCCAACGCGTGAACAGATGAAGCGGTCGCGCTCCGACAGCGGCTGCCCCTTGCCCTGCGCGCCCATGACGAGATTACCGCGGTAATCCTGCGCGGAAGGAACTCGCGCCAGTGCATACGGCACCGGCTCGCCGTCCACGAGCAGGATGCGCTTGTCGCCGGCGCTGATTTCGGGAACGAACACCTGCGCGACGGCAAATCGCCGGCCGTTATCGGTGAGAGTCTCCATAATGACATTCGCGTTCCGGTCGCCTTCCCCGATCACGAAAATCGAGCGGCCGCCCATGCCGTCCAGCGGCTTGACGACGATGCGCCGGTGCTCCTGGAGAAACATCCGGATGTCGCTCATGGAGCGGGTGACGAGGGTCAGCGGCGCGCAATCCGGAAACCACGCCGTGTAAGCCTTCTCGTTCATGTCCCGCAGGCTCTGCGGCCGGTTCACCACCAGCGCACCTGCGAGTTCGGCCCGCTCCAGGATGTAACTCGTGTAGATGTACTCCATATCGAAAGGCGGATCCTTGCGCATGAGCACAACGTCGAGATCGCCGAGGGCGATTTCGCGCGCCTCGCCGATCTCGAACCACCGGTCCGGATCGTCGAACACCTCGAGCAGCCTGGACCGCGCCAGCGCGCGGCCGGCCACGAGCCGCAGGTCGCGCTGCAGCATGTAGTGGATCTCGGCGCCGCGCCTCGATGCTTCCAGCAGCATCGCGAGCGTGCTGTCCTTCTTCGGCGTTATGGACTCGATCGGGTCCATCACGACGCCGACGCGCCGGTTGGTCAAACCCATTTCGCCCGCTTCCTCGGTGGTGCTCATGAGCTCGAATTATGCGCGAAAAACAACAATGAAATCAGCAAACTTAACGCCTGTGCCGACGGTCGTGGCGGGTTGCACATCAATATGGTACAAGGGTCGCGACTTCCGCTTGGGGGCGAGGAAACCAGTGCAAAACAACTCATCTCGAGGTCTGAACGGGCTCAAGATTCTCGTCGTGGACGACAGCAAAACGATACGCCGCACGGCTGAGACCCTGCTGACCAAGGAGGGTTGCCAGGTCTTCACTGCTATCGACGGCTTCGACGCGCTCTCGAAGATCGCCGATCACCAGCCCGACCTGATCTTCGTCGACATCATGATGCCGCGCCTGGACGGATACCAGACCTGTTCGCTTATCAAGCACAACAAGGTCTTCCGGAATACGCCGGTGATCATGCTGTCGAGCAAGGACGGGCTGTTCGACCGCGCGCGGGGGCGCATAGTCGGGTCGGAGCAGTACCTGACCAAGCCGTTCACCAAGGACGAGCTGCTGGGCGCGATTTCCAACCAGATCAACTGAGGAAGGATCTATGGCCGTGATTCTCATCGTCGATGATTCGCCTACGGAGCTGCACCTGTTCCAGAACATGCTGGAGCGGAACGGCTTCGAGACACTCGTTGCGGACAGCGGCGAGGAGGGCATCCGGCAGGCGCAGTCCGCGCGTCCCGATTGCATCCTGATGGATGTGGTGATGCCGGGCATGAACGGCTTCCAGGCGACGCGCAAGCTGACGCGGGACCCGGGCACTTCGAAGATACCGGTCATCATGATCACCACCAAGGACCAGGAAACGGACAAGATCTGGGGTATGCGCCAGGGCGCGGCCGAGTACCTGGTGAAACCGGTCGCGGAGAAGCAACTCGTCGCCAAGATCAACGCGGTAATGGCCGCCTGAATGACCTTTGATTCCGCTCACTGCTCAACGCAACGCGACGCCGTTCTTTGAAATGACCGCGACAAACGTCGATCTCGCCACGCTGGTCAACGAACCGTTCGACCTGCTGCAGGAGATGGAGCGGCGCAGCCGCGCCGCATTTGCCGGGCAGGGCAGCGACGGGCAGGTGTCGGAGTGGGTCGGCATCGGCTTCCGGATCGGCGACGAGCACTTCGTGGCGAGCCGGCAGGCGGTGCGGGAGGTCCTGATGCTGCCGCAGACGATGACGCGAGTACCGGGCGCGAAGCGCTGGGTGCTCGGCATCGCCAATCTCCGGGGGCACCTGTTGCCGTTGATCGACCTGAAGATGTTTCTCGGCAGCGGCCGCACGGCGCTCAAGCGGACGACGCGGGTCGTGTCGGTCAATCACCGGGAAATCCCGGCGGGGCTCGTGGTGGACGAGGTCTCCGGCTTCCGCCGCTTCAGGGACAACGAGTTCACCGATCGATGGCCGCCGACGGTAGTGCGCTGCGACCGTTACCTCGACGGCGCTTACCAGCGGGGCCACGACTGCTGGCCCGTGTTCGACCTGTTCAACCTGGTCGAGAGCAGTTCTTTCCTGCAGGCCGCGGCGGAATGAGCCTGCTCCGGCGCCACAATCACACGACAACCGAATCGATGTAAAGCCATGGCTAAGAAAACCGACAACAGGTCCGAGAAGAGCAACGGAGCCTCCGCTTTCAGTGTGCTGGCCGTGAGCACGGCTGTCGTACTGATCGCGGCCGCCGCCTTGCTGTATCTGCAATCCGGCCGCGCTGCCTCACCGGAGCTTGCGGCGCTGTCGCAGGAGGTAAACCGGCACGCCGATGCGCTGATGGCCAATCGCGAAGCGGCCGGGACGATCCGCTCGGCCGCCGCTTCCGTCAACGAGCGCATGCCGGAAATGCTAACGGCCTCCGACGCGCTTCTCGAAGCCGGCGGTTCGACGCAGTTCATCCAGCAGTTCCAGCAACG
>DATABW010000373.1:0-3155 GCA_036259375.1 Woeseiaceae bacterium | reverse complement strand
CCCCGCTTCCGCCTGGTCTGGCGCTGGAATCCCGATCGGGCCAGGAAGCTTATTCGCGAGCGGCGGCTCGAGAATGTCGATCTGGTTGCCGGATACGTGGAGGATATGAAAGCGTTGTACGACGCGGCACACGCAGTGATTCTTCCGGCCCTGGAGGCCGACAGCTTCAAGCCGTGCCCGCATAGCGGCCTGCACTCGCTGGCGCACGGGAAGCCATTGCTTGTCAGCCGCGCCGCCTCCATTGCCGGCATTGTCGAGCGCGAGCAATGCGGCGTGGTGTTCGAGCCCACCGTCGATTCCCTGTGCAAGGCGGCGACGCACCTCGCCGCGAACTACGACGATTACCAGGTCAATGCCTTCCGCACGCTCGAGCGCAAGTTCTCGAGAAGCGGATTCATCGACCGGTACGGAGAGTTGTACCGCTCCATGCTGGTCTAGGGGTCCGCCTGCCGGAGGTCCCGGCGGCGGGGGCGAACCCCGTCAGCGTCAGCCGGAAGCAACATCGACGAGGGCAATCGGTGCGCCACAAAATCCAGCATCTCGAGCAGTGCGCTCGCCAACTCGATCCGGGACCGTTAGTGCGTTCCCGGTGGCAGCAGGCGACCAATGACTATGCCGAGCAGTTTCTCAACGCGCTTCATGACGCACCCGTGTACCGCCCCGGATACGGCAATCCTGACGGCGCGCTCTCGCAGCCGTTCGGCGAACAGCCCTCCGGGATCGAGCAGGTGCTGGCGATCCTGGACGCTGAACTCAACGCCGGGGGCATCAACCCGGCGTCCGGCGGCCACTGCGGCTACATTCCCGGTGGGGGGCTTTATCCGGCGGCTCTCGGCGACTTTCTTGCGGGCGTAACCAACCAGTACTCGGGCGTATTCTTTGCCGGCCCCGGCGCCGTGCGGCTGGAAATGCGATTGGTCAAATGGCTGGCGGAGCTGCTCGGCTACCCGGCCGCCACGGCCGGCGGCGACCTGACCTCGGGCGGCAGCATAGCCAACCTCAGCGCTATCGTCGCGGCGCGGGAGGCGCACGGCGTGCGCGCCGGGGACCTGCCTCGCCGCGTCGTGTATCTCAGCGGGCAATGCCACCACTCCCTGCACAAGGCGTTGCGGATCGCGGGCCTGGAGGAATGCGTGCGGCGGGATATCCGGGTCGACGAACGTTGGCGGATGGACCCCGCTGCGCTCGCCAGGCAGGTCGAGTCCGATCGCGCGGCCGGCCTGCTCCCGTGGTTCGTCGTCGCGAGCGGCGGCACGACCGATGTCGGCGCGGTCGACCCGATCGCCGACATCGCGGAGATTGCCAACTCCGAAGGCCTCTGGCTGCACGTGGACGCCGCCTACGGCGGCGCCTTCCTGCTGTGCGAACAGGGCCGCCGCGCACTGGACGGGATCGGGCAGTCGGATTCGGCGGTGATCGATCCGCACAAGGGACTGTTCCTGCCGTTCGGTAGCGGCGCCCTGGTCGTGCGCGAGCGGGAGCGGCTGGCCGCTGCCAATCGATATCATGCGAATTACATGCAGGACGCGTTCGGTCCCGGCGTAGAGCTGTCGCCGGCGGACCTGTCCCCGGAGCTGAGCCGCCCGTTCCGCGGGCTCCGGTTATGGCTGCCGCTGAAGCTGTTCGGCCTCGCGCCGTTCCGTGCCGCGCTGGAGGAGAAGCTCCTGCTGGCGCAGTATTTCCACGCGCGGCTTTCCGAGCTGCCAGGCTGGGAGGTCGGACCGGCGCCCGACCTGTCGGTCGTCACCTACCGCTACCGCCCCGACCGAGGCGATCCTGACGATTTCAACCGGCGCCTCATCGCGGCCGTGCAGGACGACGGCCGCGTGTTCCTGTCATCGACAAGCCTCCAGGGCCGTTTCACCCTGCGCCTCGCGGTACTGCACTTCCGTACGCACCTCGCGGAAATCGACCTCGCCCTGGACCTGCTGCAGTATCACGCGCGGCGCCTGGCCGAAGCGCCGTAAGCGCGATTCCCTGCACCCCGACGATGGGTAAACCCGCCAGCGCCCGCATAGAGCCGGCTCCTGCAGGACAGCGTCCTCTACTCTAGTGCCGGGCTTCCGCGCTTTTGCTCGCCGCGGCCAGCGTCATTTCCTCGTACCAGGAACGCACCGTCAGCACGTGTTCCTTTTCCTGCTCCAGCGCCCGCTGGAACTGTTCGGACACGTCGCTCAGGCCCATTTCATCCGCCAACCGGATCAGTAACTCCCAACAAGCGTTGTCCGCAAGCTCCAGCGTGAGCAGCATTTCCAGGCACTGGGGCATCGTCGTCCGCGGATCGTTCAGGACGTGTTGGAAACCCATTGCCGCCACGCCGCTCACGTCGGCATCGGGCGTCTCCGCAGTGGGATCGGCCCCCAGCGACTCCATGACGTCGCTCAGCAGCCGGAAATGCTCGAGCTCCTCGTCCCGGATATGCTGAAGCTCGTCGACGGTCACGGGACCCGCAAGCCGCTCGGCGACCGCATCGCACTTGTTGATCACACTCTCGTAAAGTCGCACGCCGGCGCGCTCGAAGGCCAGTCGCTCACCGAGCTTGTTGAGCAGTACCTCCGGGTTCTTGCCCGCCGCTTTCTTGGCGCCGGTCTTCAGGGCGCCGCGGAGCTTGCCCGGCATCGGTACCGACCCGATGGGATCCGCTTCGATAATGTACTGCCGCTCCAGGGCGGCGATGCTCAGGCCTCCGTCGCTGGCCGCTTTCCCGTATTCCTTCGCGCCACTGATCATGCGTTTACTGTGTATGGGCGACATTTCGATGCCGGTGCGGTTCTTGCCCATTTCTGCTGATTTTGCCATTGCTAGCTTACTCCTCGTTTCACGCCGCTCACGGTCACGCGGCTTGCGCTTTGTCCTTGGTCAGTTCGGTACCCGGGCGCCACTGGTAGTCGGCGGCCACCGTATCGGTCGGAGATCCTTCGGAATTCATCGTCTGCCGGTATCGTCTCGTGTCCTCCGTCTCCTCGGACCGGTCCACGAACTTCGTCCTGGCCACGCTCAGGTCCAGCTCCTGCTTCAGGGTCTCACGGACGAAATCGCGCTGGCTCTCATAGGGGATCGGGTCAGGCAGTGTTTCCGGGAGAATCTCCGCCGGATCCCGGTTTTCGTGCTTCTTGAACAGTTCGGCCACGAGCTGCAGGTGCCCGAGCTCGTAC
>DATABW010000372.1:0-5821 GCA_036259375.1 Woeseiaceae bacterium | reverse complement strand
CGAAAGTCCGCTCCGGCGGGGATCCGGCCAGGCGAGCAGCGGGGCAAAAAAAATCCCGGCCAGGCCGGGAGAGTCAGGGGGAAAGCAAACGCCAGAAGAAACCAGTCCCGTAGTGATCGCCGTCAAGCTTCTGAGCTGGGCCAGGTTGCACTGACGGCGATCACTACGGGACTGGTTCTTCTGGCGTTTGCTTTCCCCCTGACTCTCCCGGCCTGGCCGGGATTTTTTTTGCCCCGCTGCTCGCCTGGCCGGATCCCCGCCGGAGCGGACTTTCGCCCGCATCGCTGCCCGTGCGAAAATGACCGTCTTTGCCGCAGACCCGGGCACCCGCATGAGCCGTTCCGACGACGAGCGCAAGCTCGAGACCTTCAAGGGCATTCCCATAGTCGAATCCGGCCGGAAGTACCGGACCGCGGCCGGCTTCAGTGCGATCAAGAATGGCATCAAAACGCGCGGCGACGCGCCGGAAGTGGTCACCGGCAGCAAGCCGAAATGGCTGCGGGCGAAAATGCCGGCGGGCGCGAAGTTCTCGTCGGTGCGCCGTACGGTGCGCGAACATCGGCTTTCCACCGTCTGCGAAGAATCCATGTGCCCTAATATCGGGGAGTGCTGGAATCATGGCACCGCCACGATCATGGTCATGGGCTCGGTGTGCACGCGAGCCTGCCGCTTCTGCGCCGTCGACACGGGTAATCCGCGCGGCTGGCTCGACGCCGATGAGCCGGAGAACACCGCCCGCGCCGTAAAGCTCATGAACCTGCGCTACGTCGTCATCACCTCCGTGGATCGCGACGATCTCGCGGACGGCGGGGCCGCGCATTACGCCGCCTGCGTGCGGGCGATCAAGAAGATGAATCCCGATACCGCGGTCGAGGCCCTGACACCGGATTTCCAGGGCGTGACGGCGCACGTGGAGGCTGTCATCGATTCGGGGCTCGACGTGTTCGCGCAAAACGTCGAGACGGTGCGGCGGCTCACGCACCCGGTGCGCGATCCGCGGGCGGGCTACGAACGGACTGTCGGCGTGCTCGCGCACGCAAAGCATTACCGGCCGGACGTGCTGACGAAGACGAGTCTCATGCTGGGACTCGGCGAGCACGACCGTGAGATCCTGGAGACCATGGACGACCTCCGCGAAGCAGGTGTCGACATCCTGACGCTGGGGCAGTACCTGCGTCCGACGCCCAACCACCTGCCGGTCGAGCGTTACGTCACGCCGGACGAGTTCGACAGCTACCGCCAGGAGGGCCTGGAGAAGGGCTTCGTCGAAGTGGTGGCCGGCCCGTTGGTGCGCTCGAGCTACCGCGCGGACCGGGTCCTCGAAAAGAACAACGTCGGAATCGCTGTCTGACGTGGCCGAGTTCCTTACCGAGTACGGCCTCTTCCTGCTCAAGGCCATTACGATCGTGGCTGCCATCCTCGTCGTCATCGCGGCCGTGGCGGCGGCCGGGCGGCGCGCAGCCGCACACGATGGACTTGAAGTCGAAGGCCTGAACAAGAAATACAGGACGCAGGCCGCGGCCCTCAAGCGCATAATGCTCGGCAAAAGCGCGTGGAAAGCCGAAGCTAAAGCCGAAAAGGCGCGCGACAAGGCGCGCGCGAAATCTGCCGAGCGGCGGCCGCGTACTTTCGTTCTCGACTTCAAGGGCGACCTCAAGGCGAGTGCCGTCGGCTCCCTGCGCGAGGAAATCAGCGCGATTCTCGAAGTCGCGGGCGAGAGCGACGAGGTGATCGTCCGCCTGGAGAATTACGGCGGAGTAGTGCACGAGCACGGCCTCGGAGCCTCGCAACTCGCGCGCATTCGCCAGCGAAACCTGCCGTTGACCGTGTGCGTCGACAAGGTGGCGGCGAGCGGCGGTTACCTGATGGCCTGCGTCGCGAATCGGATCGTTGCGGCGCCGTTCGCCATCCTCGGTTCGATCGGCGTCATTGCCCAGATGCCGAATTTCAACCGCATGCTGGACGGTGCCGGCATCGACTGGGAAATGATCACGGCCGGCGAGTACAAGCGGAACGTCACCATGTTCGGCCGGAATACCGACGCCGACCGCGCGAAGCTGAAAGCGCAGCTCGAAGACGTGCACGACCTGTTCAAGTCCGCGGTCGCGACTTACCGGCCGAACCTGGATCTTTCGAAAGTGGCGACGGGTGAACACTGGTACGGCGCCCAGGCCCTCGAGCTCGGTCTCGCCGACGAACTGAAAACGAGCGATGAGCTGCTGGCGGAGCTCGCGGAGGAACGCGATCTCTACCGTGTCAGCTACAAGACCCGGAAGCCGCTGAAGCAGCGCCTGCTGGCCAACATGGACGACGTCCTGGAGCAGGCCGAGGCCGCCGGCTGGCGCCGCCGCTTCGAATCCCGGCTGCCCCGGCTGTAAGCGCCCGGCGAACGAGCGACCGGAACCTGCCGGTAACCCTATCTCGAGCGCCGGAGCGCCCGTGGGACGGGGACTTGGTCGGGAACCCCTGTTCGGGCGCCGGGTCTGACCCGGAAGAGGCCAAACGCCTTTTTCGGCATCACTCCGGGGCGCTGTGCCAGCTATAATTCCGGTGATCGGAGGATAGGCACATGAATTTCTTCAATGAGAAAATGCGGTCGGCGGTCCTGCTGCCGGGCCTGCTGGCAGTCGTCCTTACCGCCTGCTCCAGCACTCCCACCGGGCGCAACCAGCTCGTCCTGAAATCCGATGCCGCGCTGGCCGCCGAGGGGCAGCGGCAGTTCGACATGATCCGCGAGCGCATGCCGCTCGTCAAAGACCGCGCCACTATCGACTACATCGCCTGTGTCTCGAACGCCATCGTGGACGTGCTCGATGAAGAAAGCGCAGCGATGTACTGGGAGCTGGCGGTCATCGACCAGCAGGACATCAACGCATTCGTGCTGCCGGGCGGAAAAATCAGCGTGTTCAGCGGGATCCTGCAGGTGGCGCAGAACCAGCACCAGCTCGCGACGGTGATCGGTCACGAGGTGGCGCACGTCACGGCGCATCATGCCAACGAACGCGCGTCGCGCTCGATGGTGGCAGGCGTGGGAATCGACATCGCCGCCATCCTGCTCGGCGGCGGTTATGCCCGCCAGACGCGCGCGGCGCAGCAGACGCTGCAGACCGGCGCGATGCTCGGCGTCCTGAATCCCTTCAGCCGGAAGCAGGAGTCGGAAGCGGACATCATCGGCCTCAAGTACATGGCGCAAGCCGGCTTCGACCCTCGCGAGAGCGTCAAACTGTGGACGAACATGGAAGAGAAGAACGAATCGAAGATTCCCGAATTCATGTCCACCCACCCGTCGGGCGAAACGCGCATCGAATCGCTCGTGTCGCAGCTTCCGGCCGTGCTGGCGCTGTACAACGAAGCGAAGGCCGAGGGCAGGGAGCCGGACTGCCAACGCTGAGCACCCCGGGGCGGCCAGGCAATGCCTAACGGGGGCGGCGCTACTCCCGGAAACGATTTCAAGGACCACTTTTCGGGACATGCCGCGAGCTATGCGGCGTACCGGCCCGGCTACCCGCCAGAGCTGTTCCGTTTCCTCGCGGATTGCTGCGACAAGCGGCGACTGGCGTGGGATTGCGCGACCGGCAACGGCCAGACCGCCGTCCTGCTGGCGGAACATTTCGACGAGGTCATCGCAACCGACGCGAGCGCCGCGCAGATCGGCGCGGCGCGGGCGCATCCGAAGGTTTCTTATCGCATCGCACCGGCCGAGCGTTCGGGGCTCGACAACCGTTCCATCGACCTCATTACAGTGGCGCAGGCCTTGCACTGGTTCGACCTCGACCGCTTCTTCGATGAAGCAGAGCGCGTGCTCGTGACGGGCGGCGTGCTGGCTGCCTGGAGCTATGCGCTTTGCCGCGTCGATCCGGAGGTTGATGCTCTCGTTCTCGAGCTGTACCGCTCGGTCGATCGTTACTGGCCGCCGGAACGGCGCATCGTCGAAAACGGCTATCGCGACATAGATCTTCCGATGACCCCAGTCGCAACTCCCGGATTCGACATGACGGCGCGCTGGACGGCGGAAGCGATGCTCGGTTACCTGCGCACGTGGTCGGCCTGCCAGCGCTACCTGCGCGAGACCGGCGCCGATCCGGTCGAGGCCATAGCCGCCGCACTGCGCACGGCCTGGGGCAGCGGCGAGCGCGAAGTGCATTGGCCGCTCGCCATCAGAATCGCCCGCAAGAGCCCGGTTTAGTAGCCGGTCAAGGGGGCCCCTGCCGATGAATCGCTCCTGAGACCCGGGCTCCTGCAGCTCCGCCCCTCGATAGAGTCGCGACCGGTTTTCTGCGACACTCTCCCCGTGATCCCGGTCTCCCGTTTGCTTTGCATTTCCCTGTCGGCAATCCTGCTGCTTTCCGGCTGCGCCACCGTCGAAGAGTTTCTTGCGACGCAGCTCGACCGCGGCGAACCGGCGCTGCCGCCGCTCGAAGAGCGGCCGCGCCTCGAACCGATCGGCAGCAATCTTTTCCTGCTGGAGTCGCCCGAGCAACGCATCATAGGCCGGCCGCAGATCGTGTTTACCCGCGCCGAGGACACCTTCTCCTACCTGGCGCGTGAGTACGGGCTCGGTTACGACGAACTGGTCGACGCCAACCCCGGGATCGATCCGTGGCTGCCGGGCGAGGGCACGCCGGTGCTGTTGCCGACGCAGTACATCCTGCCGGACGTGCCGCGCCGGGGGATCGTGCTGAACGTCGCAACGAAGCGCCTGTTCTATTTCCCGGAACCGGTCGAAGGCCAGCCGGCGCAGGTGCTTACCTTTCCGGTCGGCATCGGGCGGGTCGGCTGGGCCACGCCGACGGGCGAGGCGAAGGTGGTCGCCAAGGCGACCGACCCGGTCTGGTACGTGCCCTGGTCGGTTCAGCAGGAACATGCCGCCGCCGGCGATCCGCTGCCGCCGACGGTGCCGCCGGGACCGGACAACCCCCTCGGCCGCCACGTGCTGCAGCTCGACATGCCCGGTTACCTGATCCACGGCACCAACAAGCCTTACGGCGTCGGGATGCGGGTCAGCCACGGTTGCGTACGGCTCTATCCGGAGAACGTCGAGCAGCTCTATGCGATCGTCGACATCGGCATGCCCGTGACGATCGTCAACGAGCCGTACCTGGTCGCCACGAAAGACGGCGAGATGTATTTCGAAGGGCATGCGCCGCTGGTCGACGATCCCGTCAGCCCCGGGGACCGGCTGGACAGGGCATTTGCGGCGGCAGCCGCTGTCGGCGGCATCTTCGAAGGCATGGAGCAACAGGAGCGGGTGCGGGCTATCGCGAGCGATGCGCTCGGCATTCCGGTGCGGGTCACCCCCGGTGACGTATCGGAGGTATACGAGCGCGCAATGGTGGTCAGGAACACGGTAGAGCCGGATCCGGATGCGCCGACGCTTGCCGAGGTACGCGAAATGCTGGACGCGCCGCTCGCCGGGGAAGAGCAGGACGCGAAGCAACCATCGGCCGGCGCAGCGGGCGATCACGCGGCCGCCGGCAGCTTGCGCCTGGACGAGTAAGCCTGAAAATCATCCGGGCGCATCCGCCATGCAGGTACAATAAGCGCCATCGATCTGACGCGAAAACGCGGAGACGGATTTGTCAGATGTCATCGGCCGTGGGATCACGGTCACCGAAATCGCGGCGATGGACCAGCCCATCGACACCGGTCGCGAGACCACCGCCGTATTCATCGGCCGCGCGCTTCGCGGTCCCCTCGACACCCCGGTAACACTCGGCAGCTTCGCCGACTTCCGCCGCCGTTTCGGCGGCACCTGGCACCACAGCAGCCTGGGCCCGGCGGTGGAACAGTTCTTCGATCACGCCGTGCAGCGCCGGGATGC
>DATABW010000371.1:0-4854 GCA_036259375.1 Woeseiaceae bacterium | reverse complement strand
CGGCTGCACGGCGACACCCCGGAAGGCGAATCCCGCACGCGCGCGATCATTGAAGCCATGCAGGAGGTCGGGCCCAGTATCTTCTTTTCACTCCTGATCATCACCGTGTCTTTCGTTCCCGTCTTCGCACTCGAAGGAACGGAAGGGCGCCTGTTCGAGCCGCTGGCGTACACCAAGACCTATTCCATGTTTTTCGCCGCGCTCCTGTCGGTGACGCTGATCCCGGCCCTGGCCGTGCTGCTGATCAAGGGCCGAATCCGGGGCGACGACAGCCGGCTGAACCGCGGGCTTACGGCGGCCTACGCCCCGGTAGTGAGATTCGCAGTGAGATGGCGCTGGCCGGTCGTGATCGGCGCGATACTTGCGCTGATCGCCACGGTCCCCGTGTACCGGAGCCTCGGCAACGAATTCATGCCGCCGCTGAACGAAGGCAGCATTCTCTACATGCCGACGGCATTGCCCGGGATCTCCATCGGCGAAGCGACACGGGTGCTGCAGACGATGGATCGAGAGCTCAAGAAGTTTCCGGAAGTGGAGCGCGTGTTCGGCAAGGTCGGCCGAAGCACCAGCCCCACCGACCCGGCGCCGCTTTCCATGATCGAAACCAACATCATGCTCAAACCGCAAAGCGAATGGCGGGAGGGCATGACCTGGGACAAGCTGATCGGGGAAATGGACGCGAGCATGCGCTTTCCCGGCATGCCGAACATCTGGTGGATGCCGATCCAGACGCGTACGGAGATGCTCGCAACCGGCATTCGCTCGTCGCTCGGCATCAAGGTGTTCGGGCCGGAGCTCGGGACCATCGAGTCGATCGCGGTCGACATCGAGCGCGCGCTGCTCGAAGACGAGCGGACGGCGGGTGTTACCCGCAGCGCATTCGCCGAACGCGCGACCGGCGGCTACTTCCTGGATTTCGACATCGACCGCGAGGCCGCGGCGCGCTTCGGCCTGAACGTTGGCAGCGTTCAGGCGGTGATCGAGGCCGCCATGGGCGGCATGAAAGTGGGCGAAACGGTCGAAGGCCGCGAGCGCTACGGAATCCTGGTGCGCTACGCGCGCGAATACCGCGACAGCGTCGAGGCGCTGGAACGCGTGTTCGTCACGACATCGACCGGCGCGCAGGTTCCGATCACGCAGGTTGCGGACATCCGCTTTCGCAGCGGTCCGCCGGCGCTCCGGAACGAGGACGGCCAGCTCGTCAGCTTCGTCTTCGTGGACGTGAGCGAGGCAATCGGCATTGCCGATTACGTCTCCCGGGCGCGGGAGGTGGTGGCCGAGGAGATCGAGATGGTGCCGGGCTACCGCATCGAGTGGGCCGGCCAGTTCACCTACTTCGAACGGGCCAGGGAGCGTCTCGCCGTGCTGGTGCCGCTCACACTATTCGTCATCTTTTTCATGCTGTACCAACACCGCAAATCGCTGGCGGAGACGCTGATCGTGATGACCGCCCTGCCGTTCTCGCTCATCGGCAGCATCTGGCTGTTGGCAGCGCTCGGCTACAACCTGAGCGTGGCGGTCGCGGTCGGCATGATCGCCGTAGCGGGTCTTGCGGTGGAGCTCGGGCTTTTGATGATGCTGTATCTCGACCTGGCGTGGCGGCGGGGTCGCGACAGAGGACGGATGACCGGCCCGAATGAGCTGACCGCAGCCATCGTCGCGGGCGCCAGCCAGCGTATCCGGCCGATGCTGATGACCGGGCTCACGCTGTTCATGGGACTGGTACCGATCATGTACAGCACCGGCAGTGGCGCAGACGTGATGAAGCGGATCGCGGCCCCGATGCTGGGTGGCGTGGGATCGGCATTGCTCCTGGTCCTGGTCGTCTTTCCCGCTATTTTCTCGTTCTGGCGCGGCCGCGGCATCGATTCCGAGAGCTGAGATGTTCCAGGGTATGGCGGCCGGTGCGATCAGGACCAACGACATTTCAGGTGACGACGAGCAAGGCCGCATAGGCCGCGCCGCCGAGAGCAAACGGCCAGAAGCGGCTCTGCCGTTCTTCCGGCAGTTCCTCCTTGAGGACGTTGAGCACGATGCCGCCGGCCAGGAACGCGAACATGAAGCCGATCGCGCTCGCCGGAAGCGTGGTAATGGCACCTATCGCCCATCCCCCGATTACCGCGGCAGCGAGCACCCAACGACCCCTGCCGTCGTAGCGCTCCTTGTGGTCCTCACGAAGCCCGAAATCGTTCGTCACGAAATGGAGCGCCATCGCGGTGAAATAGGCAACGAGCGGCCAGAGGCCCGATTCCTCCCGATGCAGCAGGAGGTAACCGATCAGGAGGTTGTAAAGGCCGAACGAGCCGATATGGATCCAGAACAATTCCCGCCCGACCGTATCCTCGCCGCTCCGGTTGCGCGAGCGCTCCCGCGAAGCCTGCGCGGCGCGTTCCAGACCATAGAAGCTGACCAGCCCGGCGAGGGACGCGACGTAAACCAATGCCTCGGCAGACTCTCCGTCCGTCCCCAGCCCTCGCGCCAGGGTCCCCTCAAGTGCGCTCAACTCCGGCAGGATGTGAAGAAAGACATAAGCAACGGCCACTCCCCCGGCTGCCGAAAACCACTGGTTGCGCGGCACTACCCGGACAAAGTGCAACCTGCCGATCGACAGATGAATCAGTGCGAACGCAGCGGCACAGATGGCCGTGAGGACGATCATCGATTCGTAGTCCGGCCGCCGGCGGCATCAGCCAGGCTGCATCCCGTTCAGCCGAGGTGCGTCCGGAAGAAATCGACGGTACGGCTCCAGGCGAGGTCCGCGGCTTCGGCGTCGTAGCGCGGCGTCGAGTTGTTGTGGAAGCCGTGGCGCGTTCCCGGATACACGTACATGCGGTAATCCACGTCGTTCGCTCGCAACGCTTCCTCGAACGCGGGGCGCATCGCGTTGATGCGCTCGTCCTCCTCGGCGTAGTGGATCATCAGCGGCGCTTCGATCTTCGCGACCTCCCCTGCTTCCGGCGCGGAGCCGTAAAACGGCACGCCGGCGCCGAGGTCCTTGCCCATGCGAACGGCAAGGAGGTTGGTCATACCGCCGCCCCAGCAGAACCCGGTGGCGCCGAGCTTGCCGGTGGAGAGCTCGTGCGACTTCAGGAAGTTCGCGCTGTTCAGCATGTCCTGCTGGAGCTTCGACGGGTCCAGGCTGCGCTGCATTTCCCGTCCGGCATCGTCGTTCCCGGGATAGCCGCCGATCGGCGAGAGGCCGTCCGGCGCCAGCGCGACAAAGCCCTCGACGGCCGCGCGCCGGGCAACGTCCTCGATGTACGGATTGAGCCCGCGATTCTCGTGGATCACGAGCACGGCCGGGAACGGCCCCTCCCCGGCCGGCTGCACGAGATAGCCGCGCATTTCGCCGGAAGTACCGCCCGGCGACGGATACTCCACGTATCGCGGCACGATGCGCTCGTCCGTGAACGACACTTTCGCTGCCTCGGCATAGCGCGGCAGCAGCATCTCGGCCATTGCCAGCGCTGATGCGCCGGCGACGCTCAGGGCCGCCGCTCGCCGGAAGAACTCGCGCCGGTCGATACGGCCGTGGCAATACTCGTCGTAGAGATCGAAAACCTGCGGGTCGATTGCTTCTTTTTTCATTGTTTATGTCCTTGGTCGAAATCCTGCCGGCCGGTACCTACCTGGCCGCAAACTCGAAAAACCCGCTGACGAACTCCCTCAGCAGGTCGCGAATTTTTTCATCCACCAGGCGCCCCTCCTCGTCGAACATCTCGTTTGCGCTCGACACCTGCAGGCGGCCGCCGAACCACGGGCGCGTGCGCAGCGTCCGCAGCACCGGCAGCCACGCGGCCTGCGCCATCACGGTGCCGAAGCGGCCCGGCGACGCACCCATCACCGCCACCGGCTTGCCGCGAAAGACGCGCGAGATGTCGCCCGGCGGACGCGTCAGCCAGTCGACGGCATTCTTGGCGACGCCCGGGATGGCGTTATTGTATTCGGGAGTCACGATCAGCAGGCCGTCGGCCGTGGCGATGCGGTCCTTGAGCCGGGCCACCGGTTCCGGGATTCCGTCGGCTTCCAGGTCGTAATTGTAGAGCGGGATGCCGGCGATCGACTCGATTTCGAGGCGGTGCCCGTCAGGCACGAACTCGACCGCTGCGCGCAGGAGCGCGGCGTTGTAGGAGCCTTTGCGGAGGCTGCCGGCGATTCCGATGATGTCGGTCATGAGGGTTACGCTCCATTTCGGCGGCGTCGCGGGTCCGGGTCGCCCGTGAGACGGGCTCCTACGGGAAGTGTAGCGCCCTGGCGGGCCGCGCCGTGAAATTGCGGGGGGGATTGGGTAAAATCAGTCGCCCGCCCGCAACAAGATCCCCGCAAGGACTCTCTCATCCCCTATTCCGTTGCGCAAACGCAGGCGTTTTCACGGCATTTCCGCCACTTCTCCGGCCTCGTCTGCGCGGTGCTCCTGCTGTGGCACGCAGCTGCCGGCGCCGAGCCCGTCGAGATCCGGTCCGGTACGCAAGTCGCCTCCGCCGGCTACTTTCAGTTGAGCTGGAATGCCGACGGCGAAGTCGTCGTGCAGGAGGCGAGGGCTGCCGATTTCGTTTCGCCGCGCGTGGTGTACCGCGGCTCCGACAATGCGCGCGTGATGTCGGGAAAGCCGGACGGCGACTGGTTTTACCGGGCGCGCACCGCCGGGTCCGGGAGCGACTTCGGCAACGTGGTGAAGGTAACGGTGCAGCACCATTCTCTCGGGAGAGCGTTTGCGTTTTTTTCGCTGGGGGCGGTGGTGTTTCTCGCCACGCTGGGCGTGATCATCAGGGGGGCGCGGTCGGAATGAGTGTTGTCGCCCGCGAGACGGGCTCCTGCAGCCCGGATCGGCGATGGACGTAGTCGAGACGGCGA
>DATABW010000370.1:0-18037 GCA_036259375.1 Woeseiaceae bacterium | reverse complement strand
GATGCGGTGGACGCCGTTGCCGCCGTGGTACCGGCCGGCGCCGCCGGAGCCCTCGCGGAGGGCCATGCGCTCGACGCGGACGGGGAAGCGGGTCTCCAAGACCTCGGGGTCGGTCATGCGGGTGTTGGTCATGTGGGAGTGAACGCCCGACGCGCCGTGCCAGCCGGGGCCGGCGCCGGCGCCGCCCGCGATCGTTTCGTAATACTGGACGCGTTCGTTTCCGAAGCTCACGTTGTTCATCGTGCCCTGCGACGCGGCGAGCGCCCGCAGCGCGCCGTACAGCGCGTCGGTCACGCATTGCGAGGTTTCCACGTTGCCGGCGACCACTGCCGCGGGCCAGCGCGGACTGAGCAGCGATTGCGGCGGTATGACGATCTCGAGCGGTTCGAGACAGCCCTCGTTCATCGGGATCTGCTCGGCCACCAGGCTGCGGAACACGTACAACACCGCCGCGCGCGTAACGGCCTCCGGCGCGTTGAAATTGCTCGGCGACTGCGCTGAGGTGCCGGTGAAATCGACGGTCGCCGCGCGCCGGTCCCGATCTATCCTTACCCGCACGTGCACGCGCTCACCCGAATCGAGCGCATACTCGAATTCACCGTCCGGGAGTTTGCCGAGCAACCGCCGGACACTCTCGGCGGCATTCTCCCGCACGAAACGCAGGTAAGCCTGCACGGTCGCCATGCCGAAGCGGTCCACCGCCTTCTGAAGTTGCCGGATACCGTGGCGGTTCGCCGCGAGCTGGGCCTTCAGGTCCGCCAGGTTCTGCTCAGGGTTCCGCGGCGGATACCTGGCTTCCATCAATAACTGCCGGAGAGCTTCCGCTTCCAGCCGGCCCTCCCGCACCAGGTGGAAGTTGTCGATCAGCACGCCTTCCTCGTCGATATGCGTGCTCGCCGACGGCATGGAACCCGGCGTGATGCCGCCGACGTCCGCATGATGCGCGCGGGAGGCGAGAAAGAAGCGCGGGACGTCGCTGCCGGCGAACCACGGAGTCACGACCGTGATATCGGGCAGGTGCGTGCCGCCGTTGTAGGGCGAATTCTGCATGATCGCATCGCCCTCCTTGAGCGCATCGCCCACCCCGGCGATGACGCGGCGAACGCTTTCGCCCATGGAGCCGAGGTGTACCGGCATATGGGGTGCGTTGGACACCAGCCGTCCCTCGGCGTCGAACAGCGCGCAGGAAAAATCCAGCCGTTCACGGATGTTCACGGAAAGCGCGGTGTTCGTGAGAATGCTGCCCATCTGCTCCGCGATGTGCATGAACAGCCGGTTGAAGACCTCCAGCCGCACCGGGTCCGGCTCGCGGATCGGGGACGCTGCCTTCGCGCTGAATGCGCGTTGCGCCACGCGGCTGTCGAGCAGCAGGTGCCCCCACTGGTTGACCCGCCCGCGCCAGCCGGCCTCGATGACGGTCGTTCCGTTCGCCTCGATCACGATCGCCGGACCGACAACGGTGGCATTCGCGGCCATCGCGTCCCGCTCGTACACCGGCACTTCCTGCCATCCGCCGCCGACGCGAAGCGTTCGGCGCCCGGCAGGCTCGGGCGGTGGCCCCGGCGCGACCTGCGGCTCGTCGAAGACCTGTTCCACGCCTGTGCCCTCGACGCGCACGGTGGCGATGAGGAGATCGCTGCCCGCCACGTCCGTGCCGAAGCGGTCGCGGTGCAGATGCTCGAAAGCGCCTCGCATCGATGGCGTATCGGCGGGCGAAACGTCAATGATCGTGTCCGAACCGCTGACGCGGAGGCCGACGCTCGCGGCGAACTGCCGGTATTCTGCCGGCACGTTCTGCTGCTCCAGCAGGCGATCGCATTCGCGCTGCAACGCAGCCAGGGTTTCCCGCAGCCGCCCGGGACTGTCATCGGTGAGCGGCGCTTCGATCGACTGCTGCCGTTCCACCCGGATGTCCGCCAGCCCCATCCCGTAAGCCGACAAGACGCCGGCGAGCGGGTGCAGCCATACGCGTTCGATGCCGAGCACGCTGGCGACGCGGCAGGCATGCTGCCCGCCTGCGCCGCCGAAGCAGCAGAGCGTAAAATCGCGCGCATCAAAGCCGCGCTCGATCGTGATCTTGCGAATGGCGTTCGCCATCGTCTCGACCGCAACCGTCAGAAAGCCGTCCGCCACGTCCTCCGGCGTCACCTCCTCGCCGCATTCGGCAGAGACCCGGCAGGCGAGCGCCGCGAATTTCTGCCTCACGATCTCAAGGTCGAGCGGCTCGTTCGCCGCGGGGCCGAACACCCGGGGGAACCAGTCGACGGGTATACGGCCCAGCAGCAGGTTCGCGTCGGTGATGGTGAGCGGGCCGCCACGCCGGTAGCTCGCGGGCCCGGGATCGGCCCCGGCGGACTCCGGACCCACCTGGTAGCGCCCGTCGCTGTAACGCAGGAGCGATCCGCCGCCGGACGCGATCGTGTGTATCTTCATCATCGGCGCCCGCAGGCGCACGCCGGCGACGAAGGATTCGTTGTCGCGCTCGTATTCGCCGCTCCACGCGGAGACGTCCGTGGAGGTGCCGCCCATGTCGAACCCGATCACCCGATCGAGCCCGGCAATGCGTGCCGTTTCTACCATGCCGACCACGCCGGCGGCGGGGCCGGACAGCACGCTGTCCTTGCCGCGGAAGCGCTCGGCGACCACCAGGCCGCCGTTGCTCTGCATGAAAAGGAGGCGGCGTGGCTCGGCAACCTCGGCCAGTGCACCGCGCAAATTTTCGATGTAGCCCAGCAACACCGGCGTGAGGTAGGCGTCCACCAGCGTCGTCTCGGCGCGGCTGACGAACTTGATCAGCGGCTCGACTTCGTGCGACGCGGAGATCTGCCGCATGCCGCATTCGCCGGCGATCTTCGCAATGCGGCGCTCGTGTGCCGGCCAGCGATAGCCGTGCAGAAGGCAGATCGCTACGGAATCGATTCCCTCGGCCGCGCAACGCGCCAGCGACTCGGCGAGCGCCGCTTCGTCCAGCGGGGCGAGCACCTCGCCTTCGGCCGTGACGCGCTCGTCGGCTTCGATCACACGGCAGTAGAGCGGTTCCGGTTTGACGATCTCCAGCGCGAAAATTTCCGGGCGGTTCTGGTATCCGATAGCGAGGCTGTCGGCAAAGCCACGGGTGACGACCAGGGCGGTCTTGCGGCCGCGCCGCTGCAGCAGTGCATTGGTGGCGACCGTGGTGCCCATCTTCAGGGCCGCGACCGGGCAGTCGGCGTTGCCGGCTGCGGACCAATCCTCCAGCGCCTGCCGGATGCCTTCCGCGGCGGCATCCGCATAGCGCAACGGGTTCTCCGACAGCAGCTTGGTCGTCGTGATCGAGCCGTCGGGGCGGAGGGCGACGATATCGGTGAACGTGCCGCCCCGGTCGATCCAGAATTGCCATTCGGCGTTTTCGGCCATGCGATTACGGTAGCACCAAAGTCGCGGGCCGCGGAATCGTCCGGCGATTCGTCATGGGCTTTCCTTTGACGCTATGATGCGGCCCCACGACACCACGACCACGGGGGGATCGGCATGCGTGTTAGCTCGTACTTCCTTATCGTGCTGGCCTTCTGCTGCCAGGCGGCGGCGGGCGACCAGACCGTTCGGGCCCGCGACCTCGGGGTGCCTTTCGACGGCGCCACGGGTCCGCTGAACGCCATCACGGACGTGGCCGGCGTGACGGTCGGGCACAGTACGATCATCGAGGACCTGGACGACGGCCGCGCCGTTCGTACCGGTGTCACGGCGGTCCTGCCCCGCGGCAAGGAGACGCTGCAGCAGCCGGCATTCGCCGCCTGGTTCGCGCTGAACGGCAACGGCGAAATGACCGGCACGGAATGGATCGAGGAGTCGGGCTTCCTTGAGGGCCCGGTGATGATCACCAATACCCACAGCGTCGGGACGGTGCACCAGGCGACGATTGAATGGCGGGTGCGGCAGGCGAGCCCGGACTCGAGCGGCTACTGGTGGTCCTTGCCCGTGGTCGCCGAGACCTGGGACGGCTGGCTGAACGATATCAACGGCTTTCACGTGAAGCCCGAGCACGTTTTCGACGCGCTCGAGAGCGCCGCCGACGGTCCGGTAGCCGAGGGCAACGTCGGCGGCGGCACCGGCATGATCTGCCACGAATTCAAATGCGGTATCGGCACGTCGTCGCGCATTGCGGAAACGCCCGCCGGCAGCTACACGGTGGGCGTGCTGGTACAGGCGAACTACGGCCTGCGCGAAACGCTCAGGATCGCGGGCGTGCCGGTCGGGAAGCACCTCACGCGCAATCGCGCGTATACCGACGCGGAGCCGGCGATCGAGGAGACCGGCTCCATCATCGTGGTCGTCGCGACCGACGCGCCGCTGCTGTCGCACCAGCTGGAACGAGTGGTCAAGCGTGTGAGCCTGGGTGTGGCGCGCGTCGGCGGCATGGCCGGCAACGGCTCAGGCGATATCTTCATCGCGTTTTCGACGGTCAACCGGGAAGCAGGCCAGGCGGGACCCAACGCCACGGTCACCATGCTCACCAACGAGAATATCAGTCCCCTGTTCGATGCCACGGTGCTGGCCACGGAAGAAGCCATCGTGAACGCGATGGTCGCAGCCGAGGACATGACCGGCGACCGCGGCCGCGTCGTCAAGGCGATCGACCACGAGCAACTGCGGGACGTCCTGCGCGACTACAACCGGCTCGGGGAAGGCGCGGGTGACTGAAACGGCGGTCGTCCTGTCGACGCTGATCGTCTTCAACGTCGGCCTCATCGCGATCGGGCTATGGGCGCGGCGACGCAACCTCGACGTCGAGGACTTCTATCTCGGCGGGCGGAAGCTCGGGCCCTGGGTCGCGGCGCTCAGCGCCTCCGCGAGCTCGTCCTCGGCCTGGACCCTGCTCGGCGTGAGCGGTGCCGCCTACGCCTGGGGCCTGCCCGCGCTGTGGCTGTTTCCCGCCACGGTCGGGGGGTTTTTTATTAACTGGGCCTGGGTGGCGCCGCGAGTGCGCCGGCTGTCGCGGGAGGAGGGTGCCATCACGCTGGCGGAGATGGTCGCGCCGGCAAGCCTCGGTTCGCTCCGTACGACCATCCTGCGCGTGATCGCGGCCATCGTGGTCTTCAGCTTCGTGTTCTACATCGCTTCCCAGTTCGAAGCGGCCGGAAAGGCGTTCGAGGCGACGTTCGGACTCTCCAAGCAGTCGAGCATCCTGGTGGGCGCTTGCGTCGTGCTCGCCTACACGTTGCTCGGCGGCTTCTGGGCCGTGAGCGTCACCGATTGCCTCCAGGGGCTGCTCATGGTGGTCGCCGCGGCGCTGCTTCCCGCCGTTTCGCTCGTCGCCGTCGGCGGAATTTCGGGTCTTGCCGAGGGGCTGGCGGCAGTGGGCGGTCCGTCCATTCCTGCGGGCCAGTTCAGCGGCGTGGCGGGACTGTTGTTCGTGCTCGCCGCGTTCGGCATCACGATCGGGTATCCGGGACAGCCGCACGTGGTCAACCGCTACATGGCATTGCGGGACGACCGCGCGCTGGCGCAGGGCCGGACGATCGCGCTGGCCTGGGCCGTGCTGGTGTATGCCGGGATGCTTACCGTCGGGTTGTGTGCCCGGGTGCTGTTTGCGGATCTCGGCGATGCCGAGCAGGCCCTGTTCGAAGCCGCGCGGCAGCTGCTGCCGGCCGTGCTCGCGGGAATACTGCTGGTCGCGATCCTCTCGGCGGTAATGTCGACGGTGGACAGCCAGCTCCTCGTCGCGTCCTCGTCGCTGTCGCACGACTGGCAGCGTTCGAAAGGGGCAGCCGGGCTCGCGGGCTCTCGCCTATCCGTGGTCGCGATCCTCGCGGCCGCGACGCTGCTCGCGCTTGCGTGGCGCGCCGACATTTTCTCCCGCGTGCTGTTCGCCTGGGTGGCGGTGGGCGCGGCGCTGGGACCGGTCCTGGTGATTCGCCTCACGGGTCGTGAACTGACGCCCCGCGGCACGCTGGCGGCGGTGCTGGCCGGTTTTCTGTCCACGCTCGTGTTTGCCGCTCTGCCGGACACGCCCGGCGATTTCGCAGAGCGGGTAATACCGTTCGCGATCGCGCTGGCAGTGGCGCTCGCGTCCGTCCGCCCTTTACGAATGGGCGCCGTGACGCCATCATGAGGCGCCTGCAAGACTCGACTGTCCTTCCTCCCGGATAACAAGGACCACGGAATGAAGCTATCGATCACCGCGGGCATTGCCGCGATCTTTCTCCTCACCGCCTGCGGCGGCCCGGAAAACGAGACGCAGCGGACGGCGGAGCCTCCCGCCGCGGGCGCCGCCGGGTCTCCGGACGCCTCCGCCGAGCTCGCGTCACTCGTCGAGGAATTTTTCGAGCGCGAGTTGCAGCTGAATCCGCTGCTCGCCACCTCTATCGGCGACGACCGTTACAACGACCGGCTGGCCAATTCGCTGGGCGCCGAGTACCGGCGGGAGTACCGGGCGCACAACCAGGAATACCTGGACCGGCTGCTCGCCATTGACCCGGAGGCCCTGGAAACGGACCAGGAACGGCTGACCTACCAGACCTTCCGCTGGGATCGCGAGATGGAGCTGGAAGGCTTCGAATATCCGGATCACCTGCAGCCGATCGACCAGTTCTACTCGATCCCGAACTTCTTCGTGCAGCTCGGCAGCGGCAGCAGCATCCATCCGTTCAAGACGGTGGACGATTACGAGGATTTCCTCTCGCGCGCGGAGGACTTCGTCGTCCTGATGGACCAGGCCATCGCGAACATGCGCATCGGCATGGACGAGGGAGTCGTCCAGCCGAGGATCCTCATGGAGCGTGTGCTGCCGCAGCTCGAATCGCAACTGCACGATAACGTGGAAGAGAGCACGTTCTGGAACCCGATCGAGAACATGCCGGACGACTTCAGCGCAGCGGATCGTGAACGCCTGGCCGGGGCCTACCGGACGGCCATCGCGGAGACGATCATTCCCGCGTACCGGCGCATGCACGACTTTATCGCCGAGGAGTACATGCCGGCGACCCGCCAGACGCATGGCCTGGGCGCGCTGCCAGGCGGGGACCAATGGTATGCCTACCTGGTCCGTAGTCGCACCACCACCGACCTCACCCCCGCGGAAATCCACCAGATCGGGCTTGATGAAGTCGCGCGCATTCACGAAGAAATGCAGGGTGTCATGGACGAGGTCGGTTTCGAGGGAGACCTGGAGGCCTTTTTCGAGCACCTGAACACCGAGGACCGCTTCTATTACGACGAGCCGGAACAGCTCATCCAGGGCTACCGGGACATGGCGGACCATATTGAAAGCCTGGCCCCGAAGTTGTTCAGCATTTTCCCCGAAACGGATTTCGAGGTGCGGGCGGTGGAGCCGTTCCGCGAAAGATCGGCGAGCGGCGGCTCGTACCGCAGCGGCTCGCCCGATGGCTCGCGGCCGGGCGTCTTCTTCGCCAACACGTTCGACATCAAGGCGCGCCCGAAATGGGCAATGGAGTCGCTGTTCCTGCACGAAGCGATCCCCGGCCACCATTTCCAGATTTCCATCCAGCAGGAGCTCGAAGGCCTGCCGAAGTTCCGCCGCTTCGGCGGATATACGGCGTTCACCGAGGGCTGGGGGCTCTATGCGGAGACGCTCGGCAAGGAACTGGGCGTATATACCGATCCTTACCAGTACTTCGGCGCCCTCAACGCCGAGCTCTGGCGTTCCATTCGACTGGTGGTCGATACCGGCCTGCACAGTAAAGGCTGGACGCGGCAACAGGTACTGGACTATATGTACAGTAATTCGGCCGTCAAGGAGGCCCGCGCCGTCAGCGAAGCCGAGCGTTACATGGCGATACCCGGGCAGGCGCTGTCCTACAAGATCGGGCAACTGAAGATACAGGAGCTGAGGGATCGGGCCGAGACCGCTTTGGGCGAGAATTTCGACATCAAGGCGTTCCACACGGCGGTGCTCGAAGACGGCTCGCTGCCGCTCGACCTGCTCGAAGACAAGATACGGCGATGGATCGCTTCGGAGCAATCATGAAAGCAATCAGGAGGTTTTATGACACCCTGGGAGATCGAAGCGGACGAACTCGTGACCTGCAATTGCGCGTACGGCTGCCCTTGCCAGTTCAACGCGCTGCCCACGCAGGGCAAATGTGAAGCTATTGCGGGCTTTAAAATCAACAAGGGTTACTTTGGCGACACGAAGCTGGATGGTTTGAACGCGATCGCGGTGCTCTGCTGGCCCGGCGCGATTCACGAAGGCAACGGGAAGGCCTGGATGGTCATTGACGAGCGGGCAAACGAGGCGCAGCGGGCAGCGCTGCTCGCGATTCTCAGCGGCGAGGAAACGGAGCCCGGCGCCACCGTGTGGGCCGTCTTTGCCACCACACTCACGGAAGTCTTCGACCCGGCATTCAAGCCCATCACGCTCGAGGTGGACGTCGAGGCACGCAAGGGCCGGATGGCGGTCGAAGGCCTCATCGAAGGACGCGGGGAGCCGATCAGGAATCCGGTGACCGGCGATGAGCACCGGGCGCGCATCGACCTGCCGAACGGGTTCGAGTACAGCGTCGCTGAAATGGGCAGCGCAACATCGAAGAGTACGGGGCCGGTGAAGACCTCCTTCGAGAACAGCTACGCTCAATTCGCCCACATCCACCTCAACAACCACGGAGTGGTCAAAGCCGCCGCCGCGTAAGCGGTAATGGAGCATTCCGCCGCCGAGCTGTTGCTGCGCCGCGACCGCTGGATAGTCGGCGGCGGTCTCCTGCTGCTCTGTCTCCTTTGCTGGGCTTACCTGCTGGCCGGTTCCGGCACCGGGATGAGCGTCGCGGCGATGACCTCGTGGCAATTCCCGCCGCCGGCCGCGGAAGGTCTCGCCGGCGGTTCCTGGGGTGCCGCTTACTGGATCGTCATGCTGCTCATGTGGTGGATCATGATGATCGCGATGATGGTACCGAGTGCCGCGCCCATGATCCTCCTGTACGCCCGCGTGTACCGGCACGGCCAGGAGGCCGGCGCGGAGCTCTCTCCGGTCGTGCCGACTGCCGCCTTCACCGCCGGCTACCTGCTGGCCTGGCTCCTGTTCAGCGGGTTCGCTACCGGCCTGCACTTCGTGCTCGAGGCATCCGGCCTGGTGCACCGCATGATGATGTGGAGCACGACCACCGTGCTTTCGGGCTCTTTTCTGGTCGCCGCCGGGCTCTACCAGTTTTCACCCTGGAAGAATCGTTGCCTGCAGGAGTGCCGGTCACCCGTGCAGTTCCTGTCGACGCACTGGCGCAAGACGCGAATCGGCGCCTTGCGCATGGGCGCCGAGCACGGTGTTTTCTGCATCGGTTGCTGCTGGTCGCTCATGCTGCTCCTCTTCGCCGGCGGTGTGATGAACCTGGTGTGGATCGCCGGACTGGCTGCCATCGTGCTGCTGGAAAAGCTGCACCGCTTCGGTCACCAGGTCGCGCGCGGGGCGGGCGCGGCGATGCTGGCTGGCGGTCTCTACTTGCTGGTGTACAAGGTCTGGTAGCGGAAGAGGCCAAAGCGTGCCGGGCGAAATCGGGACGGCACCTATCGAATCAGCGTCATCCAGCCCTGGCGGCGCAACCGTTGCATGTTGCGGTAGATCCACTCCTGGCGGCCGCGGACGTACGGTGAGGGACGCCCTGCGTGCAGCCGGCGGGGATTCGGCAGGACCGCCGCCAGCAGCGCCGCCTCGGCATCGGACAGGCGGGCGGGCTCCTTGCCGAAGTACTGCTCGCTCGCGGCCGGAACGCCGTACAGCCCCGGCCCGAGCTCGACGATGTTGAGGTAAACCTCGAGGATACGGCGTTTGGGCCACGTCGCTTCGATCAGCAGGGCGAGCCAGGCCTCGATGCCCTTGCGCACGAAGCTCCTGCCGGACCAGAGGTAAAGATTCTTCGCGACCTGCTGGGTGATGGTGGAGGCGCCGCGCAGGCTCGAGCCCTCGCGGTATTGCATGACGGATGCCTGGATCGATTCCAAATCGAAGCCGAAGTGCTGCGCGAATTTCTGGTCCTCGGCGGCGACCACGGCGAGCGCGGCGGCCTCGCCCAGCGACGGCCAGTCGGTCCATCGATACGCCACCGGAACACGGCCGCTGTCGTCCTGCAGCATGAACGAAGTCGTCGGCGGGTCGATCCAGCGGAGAGGCAGGACCAGCAGTATGCTCAGCAATGCGAAAGCGGCGGCGAGGATCGCGGCGACACGCAGCAGGCGCGCGAGCGATCCGCGCTTTTTCGGCCTGTAGGGCATCCCGGAGAGGATACCGCAAGACCTGCAGGAGCTCGCATCGGGTCGATGGCACCTCGCGCCACGTGGCCTCTCCTGCATGCGGGCTCCTGCAGGGTGCAATTCACTTTGGCAGGCATTTGTTGCACTCTGTCGCGTCTCATGCGGCGAAACACGGAATGGCGGGGCTCAATATGAACCAAAGGATGCGACGTCCGATTACCCTCGTTTCTCTCGCTCTTGCCTTCGGCTGTGCCGCCTTCCCGGCCGCGGCGGAGCGCACAACGAAGCCGGTGTTGCACGGCGATCACTGGGTCGCGATTACCGGAAAACCGCTCGCCGCCACCGCTGGCGCTATGACCTTCACGCGAGGCGGCAACGCCGTCGATGCGGCCTGTGCGATGCTCGCCGCGACCGCGACCATGTGGGACACGCTGGGCTGGGGCGGCGAAACACAGGCGCTCATCTTCAATCCGCACACGGAGGAAATTATTGGCATCAACGCCCTGGGCGTGGCCCCAACGGGCGCGACTGCGGACTTCTTCCGGGAGCAGGGGATGGTTTACCCGCCCGAGTACGGCCCACTGGCAGCCGTAACGCCCGGCACGCCGGGCGGATTAATGGTGATGCTGGCGAACTACGGCGAGCTGTCGCTGGCGGAAGTACTGCAACCGGCCATGCAGATGGCGGAGGGCTATCCCATCGAGGCCGCTCAGGCCGACAACATCGAACGGCACCGCGAAACCATCGCTCAATGGCCGGACTCGAAGCGCATCCTGTTGCCGCACTGGAAGGAAGGATCGCCCTCCGTGCGCGCGGCCCCGCACCCCGGGGAGATTTTCCGGCAGCCGGACCTCCTCGATACCCTTCAGAAGCTGGTGGAGGCGGAAGCCGCAGCGCTGGAGGCCGGCAAGAGCCGCAAGGAAGCCATCATGGCCGCGTACGAGCGCTTCTATCGCGGCGACATCGCGGAGGAGCTTGCAAGCGCCACGCAGGCCGCGGGCGGGCTCATCACGCTCGAGGACCTGGACCGGTGGCAGGTCTACATCGAGGAGCCGGTGGCGACGAACTATCGCGGCATCGACGTTTACAAGCTGACGCACTGGGTGCAGGGACCGGTGATGCTGCAGACGCTCAACATCCTGGAAAACGCGGATCTCAAATCGATGGGCTACAACAGCAGCCGCTACATTCACGCGCTGTACCAGGCGATGAACCTGGCCTACGCCGATCGCGATTTCTATTACGGCGATCCGTATTTTCCGCCGGAGGAGCCGATCGAAGGGCTGCTCTCGGAGGAATACGCGGCGGCGCGCTTCGAGGAAATCGACTGGACGAAGAACGACGAAACCGTGAAGCCGGGGAACCCCTATCCGTACCAGGATGCGCAGAACCCGTTCCTCGACCTGCTGGAGCAATGGACGCCCATTCCGCCGGCGGCAGAAGCCGAAGGCGAGGAAGGTTTCCAGCAGACGCTGCACATGACACCGGACGAGGCCTTCGTTGCGGGCACGACCTCTATCCAGGCCGCCGATGCGGAAGGCTGGGTGGTCTCGGTGACGCCGAGCGGCGGCTGGATTCCGCCGTTCATCGCGGGCAGGACCGGGGTGGGCTTGAGCCAGCGCATGCAAAGCTTCGTGCTCGACGAACGCCTGAACCCGTTCAACGTCGTGGAACCGGGGAAGCGGCCCCGTGCCACGCTCACGCCCGGCATGGCGCTGAAGGACGGCAAACCGTTCCTGTCCTTCGCGGTGCAGGGCGGCGACAGCCAGGACCAGAACCTGCTGCAGTTTTTCCTGAACGTGGTCGAGTTCGACATGAACGTGCAGGAGGCCGCCGAGGCAGCCAACATCACGAGTTACCAGATGCAGAGCTCGTTCGGCGCGCATACGGCCGAGCCCGGGCGCCTCGTCGTGCGCGACGATGTTCCCGCGTGGGTGCGGGACGAGTTGCGCGAGATGGGCTACGACATCGAAACGGACGAGCGCACGTCAGGACCGATTACGGCGATCTGGTTCGATCGCGAACACGGCACGATGTGGGGCGGCGCGAGCGACTTCGGCGAGGATTACGGAATCGCGTGGTAGTCGGGCGATTCGGCGACCGGGCTCCTACGGCCTGCGTTGCAGCCGCTCGAGCTCGTCCAGGAGGTCGAGCGCGAGTGCCGCGCCGGGCCAGTTGACGTCAAGGTCCCGCACGAGACGCAGCGCCGTCTGCGCGCGCACGAGGGAGTGGCCGTGGAACCGCCACTCCGGTGCCTCTTCGGCCGGGTCGATGACGCCCTCCCGGACCATCTCCACAATCAGCTCCGTCTCGACCCCGCAGGCCTGGCAGAACTCGGACAGCGTAAAGGTCACCCGCTCGTCCAGCACGACCCCGCGCAAGCTTTCGTTCGATCGTTGACTCATCTCGCTAGACCCCGAGTTTCGCACGCGGGTTCACGTCGTGCTCCTGTTCGAGCTTCTCGTACAGTTCCCGCGCGCCGGCATCGGCAGCCGGCGGCACGACGACCTTCAGTTCCACGTACTGGTCGCCCGCGGGTTCCCCCGGCAATCCGCGCCCCTTGAGCCGCAGGGTTTTCCCGGAACCGGAGCCCGCCGGGATCTTCAAATCCACGGTGCCGGCGAGCGTGGGTACCTTGACCTTGCGGCCGAGGGCGACTTCCCAAGGCGTCACGGGGAGCTCCAGGTAGAGATCCTTGCCCTCTGCGCGGTACAGCGGATGCGGTTCGAATTCAACGGTCAGGTACAGGTCGCCGGCAGCGCCGCCGGCCATGCCGGGCCCGCCCTGGTTTTCCAGCCGGATGCGCTTGCCCGCCGTGACGCCCTTCGGAATCTTGACGTTCAGCGTTCGCCGCCGGCGGCTCAGGCGGCCGGACGAGTCGATCTCCGGCACCTCCAGGGACACCGTGCGCGTCGCGCCGCGGAACGCATCCTCTATGGGAATGCTGATGGTTGCGCTGGCGTCCTCTCCTCGCATGCGGCCGCCGCCGGCCTCATACCTGAAGCCGCCGCGCCCGCCCTGCCCGAACAAGGTCTCGAAGAAGTCGCTGAAATCACCGGCGCCTCCGTAAGCTCGGCCGCCGGAGGACCGTTCGCCTTTGCTTCCCCAGTCGGGCGGCGGCTGAAAGTCCTGACCCGCTTTCCAGTTCTCGCCAAACTGGTCGTATGCGCTACGCTTCTCCGGGTCCTTCAGCACGGCGTAGGCTTCCCGCATTTCCTTGAAACGCGCTTCGGCATCCGGTTCCTTGCTGACGTCCGGATGGTACTTGCGCGCGAGCCGGCGATACGCGCGCTTGATGTCGTCCTGGGACGCGCTGCGCTTCACGCCCAGCACTTCGTAATAATCTTTGAACTTCATGAGCCTCGGAATCCGTTGTAGCGGCTTGCGCCCATTCTACGGTTCGACAGGGCGCGCTGCACGGCGAGGCAGCTTACGTCAGGCCAGGTCCCACCCCAGCTCGAGGGTCTTGGTCACCGTTTGCCAGTTTCGGGCTGTCGCGTCGGTGCCGAGGCATTTTTCGACGGCAGCCGCGAGCTTCGACTGGCCGATCCCGTCCGGTGCGTGCAGGTAGAACACTTTCTTGTCCAGCTCGAAACGTTCCGTGGGGGCTTTGAGCCGCTCCAGCGCTTCCAGGTCGGGTGCTTGAGGCACCTCCCTCAGGAACCAGAGGTGCAGGTTCGAAGGATCCTTGCGCGCGTCCATGAAGGGGTTCGCGGCGATCGCATGCTCGAGCTCCTGGATCGTGATGACCTGGACTTTCGGCTCGAAGCCATGCTCCTGCTGGACCGCGGTGGCGATACGGCGAGCGATCTCCGGGCGCTGCTGCCGCGTGCAGCGAAACGCAACATTGCCGCTCTGTATGTAGGTTCGCGAACCGCGGATTCCGATTTTCTCGAACAGCAGCACCAGCTCTTTCATCGTCAGCCGATTGCGGCCACCGACATTGATGCCACGAAAAAACGCAATGCAGGTCGCCATTCGCCGATACTACCGTTCTTCTTTATCACAAGTAATTCAAACACTTTCATGGGGTGAAAAAAAGGCCCGGCAGCGTCGAACGCTGCCGGGCGATGCTTCCGGGCTCGCGTTAGCGCCGCGCGCCGAAATACCAGCGGGCACCGAGCGTCCAGGTCGTGACGTCGTCCCCCAGTTCCAGCGATGCGCCGAGCGCGACTTCATCGTTCAAAAAATAATCGCCTGCGACTTCGAAGGAGATCGAATCGCCCGACTCGTCCAGGTCGACGTAGTTGATGAACGCGCGTCCTTCGATCTGCGGGTGGAACATATTGCGGAAACCCGCCGAAAACCCGAACCCGCTGTCATCGAGGTTGCCGGGACCGGCATCGATTTCGCCGTCGATATACGACAGGCGGCCGACGAGATCTCCCCCGTTATTCAGGGGCAAAGCGTAGCCACCGCCGATTTCCAATGCCGATGTGTCCACCCCGGCTCCGAAGTCGAGCGTCCGGAAATTGCCGAAGATGTGCACCGACTGCGCCAGCTCCAGGGAGCCGCCGAGTTCGAAGCCGTCGCCGCCTGCATCGATGCCTCCCGCATCGAGCTCGGCGTCGATGTAGCGAAGCTCGCCGTAGTTGTAGTCGAGTTCGGCGGCCAGCGCGCTGCCGGCAAAAAGAATTGTCGGCAGGACAAGTCCCGCGACGGTTTGCCCAGGTCGAGATCTCATCTGATTCTCCCATCCGTGAATGAACCAAATCCGTCCGTGCCGGTTGTTCACGTGCAACAACACGAACGTCCCCGCAGGGATTACGCGTCTCAGCTGAAACAACTGGCGGCTTAGAGTGCCCGAAGCGGCATTAAGTTTGAAAATTCTGTGCTTGCGACTGTCGCTCTTCGCCAACGGTCACAGGGCAGGTAGGGATTACCCGACGAGTCCCGCGATACCCACCACGATGAGATACACGGCGACGATGTAATTGAGCAGGCGCGGCACGATCAGGATCACGATGCCGGCGATCAGGGAGAGGACGGGGACGAGTTCGAAGTGCAGGGTCATTGTTCTTGCTCCGGTAAGGGGGTAAGTCACTATAATTCGCGAACCCGGCGGCCGCTACGGCGGCACTTCGCGCCGGCAGGGTAGAATGCCCCATCATGTTCCAGTCCCTTCGTCCCGAAGCAGCATTCCGGAGGCGTTCGCCCGGCGGGGCCGCGCTTTTACTGGCGGTCACTGCCCTGGTCGCGCACGATGCGGCCGGCCAGCAGGACCGGTCGGAGCGGTTCCAGCGGATGTCGGAGGAGGCCGAGAAAAGCGGCCTCGCGGAACCGTTCGAGGGCGTAACCGCGAATGGACAGCCTGTATTCGGGCTGTTTCCGGTCGAATCCACCGGCGTGTCGACGGCCCCGGTGGTCGCCGCTGCCACAGCGTTCCTCGACGCACTTCCCGCGGACCAGCGGGAGCGCACGACGTTCCCCGTCGACGACCCCGAGTGGCGCAAGTGGATGAACCAGCATTTCTACGTTCGCCAGGGCGTCAGCTTCCAGGCAATGAGCGACGCCACGCGCCGGGCGGCGCTCGATCTGCTGGAAGCTTCGCTGAGCGCCGAGGGCCTGCAACTCACGCGTGACGTCATGCGCCTCAACCACACGCTGGGTGAGCTCAACGGCGACAACTTCGAGGAATTCGGCGAGTGGCTTTACTGGATCACCGTCATGGGAGAGCCGTCGGCCAGCGAGCCCTGGGGCTGGCAGCTCGACGGTCATCATGCCGTCATCAATTACTTCGTGCTGGGCGACCAGGTGGTGATGTCGCCCGTTTTCATGGGCTCCGAGCCCACGATCGCCACTTCCGGCCGTTACGCGGGAACCGAGGTGCTGCAGGACGAGCAGGCCCAGGGGCTCTCGATGCTGCAAAGCCTGAGCGGGGCTCAGCGCCAGATGGCAATCATCGAGGCAACGAAGGACGGCAACGACACTGTCGCGGAAGCGTTCAGTGACAATGTCGTCCTGGAGAACGTCGGGATCCCCGCGTCGCTCATGGACAGCGACCAGCGCTCACGCCTGCTCGCACTCATCGAGCTCTACGTCGGAAACCTGCGCGACGGGCACGCCGACGTGAAGATGGCAGACGTGGAAGCGCACCTCGACGATACCTACTTCGCCTGGATTGGCGGCAGTGACGACGACTCGGTCTATTACTACCGCATCTTCAGCCCGGTCATTCTCATCGAGTTCGATCACCAGAGTCCCGCCAACCTGCGGCACCGGCATTCCTCAGACCGGCCGACCCGCGAGCACATACACACCGTCGTCCGCACCCCGAACGGCAACGACTACGGGAAGGACCTCCTGCGCCAGCACTACGCCGAACACCCGCACGACTGAGTGCCCGGTCACACCCCGCTAAGGCCGCTGTGCCCTTCCCGGTGCAGCGGCGGGAGGAGCCCGGCGCGAGAAGCCGGGGCTTGGCGCCTTGGCTGGAGGTGCGGGAGGCGTCCAACCGGGTCGCGCTCCCGTGTCCGGCGGGTTGCCGCGATCGCGATTGTGGTGGGGCGGCCGGTGGAGATCGTGACCGGATCGGAAGCCGCGGTTGAGGAAAGGGTGGTGGCGCAGGACGAACGGTCCGTACAGCGGCTGTGCGTTCAGGTAATCGGCGGCCTCACGGGCCGCGAGTTGCATTTCGAGTTCCTCGATGCGTTGTTCGGCGACGGCAGCGCGCGCCAACGCTTCCTGTTCGGCTTTCGCGTCCTGCATTGCCGACCATTGCTCGCCGATGCGTTCCGCCTGGTTGAGGATCGACCAGTAGTAGTCGTCGGGATCGTAGGCCGGCGAGTTGGTCGAGGCGATGTGGAGCGTCTCGACCGGTGCGGCTGCCGGCTCTTCCGGCCGGGATTCGCTGTAGTGCACGACGCCGTCGTCATCGACCCATTTGTAGATCTCGAGCGCGGCCGCCTGCGGCGGCAGGAGCGCCGCCAGCAGCGCTACGGCCGGGAGACCTGCTCTCATCAGCTTCGCCGTCATCTCGCTCACTTGACGGGGTTGGACCCGGCCGGCGGCGGCTCGTTCGGCTAGGGCGCCGCGGCAGCACGCTGCGTCGCGACCGGCACCTGGCAGACGTCCAGCACTTCCGGCGGCTTGTGGTGGAAGAACGGCTTCCCGCGGATCCGACGGGACTGGAGTATGGCCCGGAATTCGCTGCCGTTGGTGTCCTGGACCTGCAGGGCGCCGCGTTCGTCCGGCGGCAAGGCGCTGCCGAGCGATGCCCGCAGGATCCCGGTTTGCGGCGCCCCGTCCGGGATCATACCGTTCTCCTCAGGCTTGCCGCGGATGATGCGTTGCACGATCTCCATGCCGTCGATCACGCGCCCGAAGATGGTCAGGTTGCGATCGAGGTAGCGCGGCGCCTGCCCGATGACGATGTAGAAATCGGTGCTGCCCGTGTCCGGCTCGTTGTTGCGCGCCATGGCGACCACACCGGGGCAGTGGGCCAGCCAGACCTTGTTCTGCTCCAGGTCGCGCGCGGCCGCGAATCCGTCGATGAACCCCGTTTCCGGCGCGAACAGGTCCGGCTCTTGCACACTCGTCCAGGACAGTTCGTCCGCCCAGGCGCGCTCGAACTCCGCCGGCAAGGCCGGCACGGTATTGGCCTCGCCCGTCATGTCGCTGCGATCGCCGCCCTGCGCCACGAAGCCGTCAATGACGCGGTAGAAGGTCAGGCCGTCGTAAAATCCGTCCGCCACCAGCCGCTTGAATTGCGCCACCGTCTGCGGCGCGAAATCCGGTTTGAGCTCGATGATCACTTCGCCGTCGGGAAGCTGCAGGTGGACGGTGTTGGCGGGATCCGGGTTCCGCCAGCCGCCGCCGTCCAGCGCGGGCGCGGCCGGCGCGAGCGCGAACAGGATGGCGG
>DATABW010000369.1:0-3954 GCA_036259375.1 Woeseiaceae bacterium | reverse complement strand
ACCACTCCGCTCGCCCAGCCCAACCCTCCCTTGTCCGTTCGACGCTTACAATGATCTCTCAGTCAACAGGAACTCCCCATGGCATCCCTCGACCGACAGACCCTCCTCATCACCGGCGCCTCCAGGGGCATCGGAGCCGCTACGGCGAAAGCCGCGCTCGAGGAAGGCGCGACCGTGATCGGCAGCTATCGACAGCGCCCCGGCGCTCTCGAAACCCTGCAAAGCGAATACGGCACCGAACGCGTTCTTGCATTGCAAAGCGATCTGGCGACACCCCGCGCGGGCGCCGCCTTGTGGCACGAAGCGCTCGCCGAAGCCGGCAGGATCGACGCCCTCGTCAACAACGCCGGCATCGCACCCATGAGCGGCATGGAGGACGACGATGAGGCCTGGCATCGCGACTGGGCGGACGTGCTGGCGGTCAACACGCAGGCGGTCGCCGATCTCTGCCGCGAGGCCGTGCGCCGGTTCAGGAAGACGGGCGGCGGACGCATCGTGAACGTCGCCAGCCGGGCGGCCTTCCGCGGCGACACGATAGACGGGCTGCATTACGCCGCCAGCAAGGGCGCGGTCGTCGCGCTGACGCGCTCAATCGCGCGCGGGTACGCGAAGGACGGCATCCTGGCGTTCATCGTCGCCCCCGGCTGGGTGAAGACGGACATGGCCTCGGTCATCTACGAGCCGGGACACTCCGGCTACGAATCGGCCCTCACGGAAATCCCGATGGGCGACGCCGCGCCGCCGGAGCAAGTCGCCAACATGATCGTGTTCCTGCTCTCGGGGAAGGTCGATCACGCGACCGGCGCGACCTTCGACATCAACGGCGCGAGCTACGTTCGCTGACGCTCCTGCATCGTACGTCAAAACGGCTGGCGCTCCACCATCGCACGATCGATCGCCGCCGCCGCCGAAATCAATGCGAGATGCGTAAACGCCTGCGGGAAATTCCCGAGATGCCGCGCGTCGAACCCGAGTTCCTCGGCATACAGCCCGAGGTGGTTCGCATAGCCGGTCATCTTCTCGAACAGCAGCCGCGCCTTGTCGACCTGGCATGAACGCGCGAGGCATTCGCAGTACCAGAACGAGCACATCGTGAAGCTGCCTTCCTCCGAGCCGTCGAGACCCTCGAAGTCGATGGCGTCGTCGTCGTAGCGCTGCACGAACGCGTCGACCACGAGCTGCTTCTCCACCGCCTCCATCGTGGAGAGCCAGCGCGGGTCGATGGGCGAGATGAACTTGACCATCGGCATCAGGAGCACGGACGCATCGACGTTGTCGGCGCCGCGATACTGGACGAAGGCCTTCAGGTCCTCGTTCCAGAACTCTTCGTGAATCGATTTGAAGATCTCGTCGCGAACGTTTCGCCACCGCTCCACGGGCGCGGGGAACGATCCCGTTTCGCTCAGCTTCAGCGCGCGGTCCACGGCGACCCAGCACATGAGCCGCGAATGCAGGAAATGCTGCACCCCGCCCCGGATTTCCCAGATGCCCTCGTCCGGCTGGTCCCAGTTCTTGCAGACGTATTCGATCGTCAGCCGGAGCTGCTGCCAGCCGTCGTAGGACATCGGGGAGCTGTACTTGTGGGCGAGGTAGATGCTGTCGATCAGCTCGCCATAGATATCCAGTTGCAGCTGGGTGTTGGCGGCGTTGCCGATGCGCACGGGGCGGCTGCCCTTGTAGCCTTCGAGATGCTCCAGAACCTTCTCTTCCAGGTCGTTGCCGCCGTCCAGCCGGTACATCACGTTCAGTGAGCCGTCGCTGGCGCTGTTTTCGTAACGGTCCGAAATCCATCGGATGTAGCGCGATGCCTCGTCCCGGAAGCCGAGCTTGAGCAACGCGTGGACCGTGAAGGCGGAGTCCCGGATCCAGCAGTAGCGGTAGTCCCAGTTGCGCGTGCCGCCGATCGCTTCCGGCAGCCCGAATGTGGGCGCCGCGACCATGGAGCCGTGGCGGCGCGAGATCAGCAGCTTGAGCGCGAGCGCGGAGCGTTTGACGTGATCCTGCGCAAACCCCTTGTACTCCGTCTCCCCGATCCACTCGCGCCAGAACTGCGCCGTATCCTTCAGGACGTCGTCGGCGTCATCCAGCGAAAAGGTGACGTCGGTCGTGTCGTCGCAGACGTAGGCGAACACGGCCTGTTCCTTTTCCTTCAGCGTAAAGCGCCGTGAGGCGCCGCCGTCTACCGCGTCGATTTCGAGCTGGCTGTAGAGCCGCGAAGGCGAGACGCTTTCGCTGCCGCATTCGAAGCGGACGGAATAGCGGTCCCGGTCCTGCACGGCGCGTGTTTCGGCACGCGCGTAGTCGAAGGCGGGAAAACATTCCATCACCACTTCATTGTCGCCGTGGATGCACTGGACGATGCGCACCAGCTGGTGGCGGCTGGAGGTCCAGGTCAGCGGCATGAAGTCGATGATCTCGAGAATGCCTTTCGCGGAGAGGAAGCGGGTTACCAGCACGTTGCTGTCCGGCAGGTACATCTGGCTTTCCGTCCAGTCGTTCGACTCCGGCCGGATCTGGAAATAGCCGCCCTTGTCCTTGTCGAGCAATCGCGCGAACACGGAGGGCGAATCGAAGTTGGGATAGCAGTAGAAATCGACCGAACCGTTCAGCCCGATAAGGGCGACAGTATCGAGGTTGCCCACGATGCCATAGCTGCCGATCGGCGGATATTCCTCGTTGATGCAGGCCTGTTGCATAACGTGAGCCAGTCTAACACGCGACTTTTTCTATGCTATAAGAGCCGCTCGCGAACGAAGAAGAAGAGAGGGAAATCATGTTTGAACGCCGGCAGCACCGGACTCGTCTCGCCCGATCGGCGGCTCTCGTCATCGCCATCGCCGCGGCCGCGTGGCTACCGGCGACGGCACACGCGCAGGCCGGCGCCGATCCCATTCCGCGTCGCGACGAGGGCGAGGGGCCATGGGAGCGCCTGATCCTGCGCGGCGTGAACGTTGTCGACGGCACCGGCGCGCCCACGCGCGGGCCGATGGACATCGTGATCGAAAACGATCGCATCGTTGCGATCCACAGCGTCGGCGCGCCCAAGCTCGATATCGATCCGGAAGACCGTCCGCCGCTCGAAGGCGGGCACGAAATCGATTTGTCCGGCATGTACGTGCTGCCCGGATTCATCGACACGCACCTGCATATCCATCACATGGGCTCGGGACAGAAGGTGCCGTCGGAATACGTGCTGAAACTCTGGCTCGCTCACGGCGTCACCTCCGGGCGCACCGTCGGCTACGACGGCACGATGGCCGAGGAGATGGCGATCAAGGAGCTGCTCGACCGCAACGAGATCACCGGCCCGCGCATTCACCTCTACCCCTTCTTCAACTCGGAAGAAGCCGGCGCAATCAACACGCCGGAACAGGCGCGTGAGCGCATACGCCGGATCGAGCGTGCCGGGGCGGCGGGCGTCAAGTTCATCGCCGCGCCCGAGGAAATTCTCTGGGCGGCGCTGGACGAAGCGGCAGAGCTGGGGCTCGACTCGACCATGCACCATGCACAACTTTCCGTTACGCAGGCGAACGTGCTGACCACCTCCGCGCATGGCCTCCGTTCGATGGAGCACTGGTACGGGCTGCCGGAAGCGATGTTCGTCGACCGGCTCATCCAGCATTACCCGGCGGACTACAACTACAACAACGAGCAACACCGGTTCGCGGAAGCCGGCCGGCTGTGGCAGCAGGCGGCAAAGCCGGGATCGGCGCGCTGGAACGAAGTCATGGAAACGCTGCTCGAGCGCGATTTCGCGCTGTCGCCGACGTTCACCTCCTACGTCACGAGCCGCGACTTCATGCGCATCAGCCGCGCCCCGTGGCACGAGATCTATACCTTGCCGAGCCTCTGGGAGTGGTTCCGGCCGAATCGAGACGCGCACGGTTCCTACTGGTTCGACTGGACGGTCGAGGAGGAGATTGACTGGAAAGAGAACCTGGCGTTGTGGATGGC
>DATABW010000368.1:0-8773 GCA_036259375.1 Woeseiaceae bacterium | reverse complement strand
CCTTGACGTCGAGGACCAGCGCCTCGAGCCCGGCCGCGATTTTATTCCCCAGGACGGAGGCGGTGATCAGGGGTATCGATTCGACGGTGCCGGTCACGTCGCGAATGGCGTACAGGCGGCGATCGGCCGGCGCGAGCTCCTCCGTCTGCCCGATGATGGCGCAACCCGTCTCCTTTACGACCGCTCGGAAGAGCTCGAAGTCCGGCATCACGTTGTAACCGGGGATGCTGCTGATCTTGTCGAGCGTGCCGCCGGTGTGCCCCAGCCCGCGGCCGGAAATCATCGGCACGTAACAACCGCAGGCGGCGGCGATCGGCGCCAGCAGGAAGCTCACCTTGTCGCCGATGCCGCCGGTGGAATGCTTGTCGACCACCGGCCCGTCGAGATCGTGGCCCGCCCAGTCCAGCACGATGCCGGAATGCGCCATCCCGCTCGTCAGCCGGCTGACCTCGGCCATCGACATCGAGTTGAAGACGATCGCCATCGCCAGTGCCGACACCTGTTCCGCCGGCAGGCTGCCGTCCGTCAGTCCGTTGACGAAAAAATCGATCTCTTCCGGCGACAGTTCGCGCCCGTCTCGTTTCTTGTGAATGGTTTCGGTGAAAAGCATGGCTTCCCTCGTCAGGCGCGCTGAATGCGGCAGGAATTTAAGCGGGGCGGGAGGTGCAGTAAGCGAGATGCTTCGCCCGACGCCGGCGGCACCGGCATCGATCGATTCTCGACCGCGTGCGGCGGCCCGTCAAGCCGGCGGCTGCCGCTCATCGTCCGCGAGATAAAAATGGAGCTGCGCGTCAGTCTCTGGCCCTCAGCTCGTCCCTGATCCGCGCCTTGCTCGCATCCGGCAAAAAGCTCTGCTCCGCCGCGACAGCGTTGCAGCGCGCGAAGTCCTCCCGCGTAAAGCCGTGCTCCCGCTGCAGTACCTCGTACTCGTGACAGAGGTCGATCCCGAACAGGCCAGGGTCGTCGGAATTGATCGTCACCGGGACGCCCGCCTCCATCAGGCGTCGCACCGGGTGCTCCGCGGTGGAGCGCACGGAGTTGCACAACCAGTTGCTGGTCGGGCATACCTCCAGGGCGATGTTCTTCGCCCGCGCCAGGTCGACCGTTCGCGGATCGTCGATGATGTGGATACCGTGACCGATGCGCTCCGCACCGAGTATTTCGATTGCGTCGCGCACCTGCTGCGGCGCCTGGGGCCCGGGTTCCTCGCCCGCGTGCACCGTGATGTGCAGGCCGGCGGCGCGTGCCCGGCTCACCATCGGTTCGTAGGCGGAGAGCGGGTGGGTATCGCGATCGGCAAAATCCAGTCCGACGAAGCTCCCGGCGGCCTCTACCATGAAATCGACGGTGCGCGCCGCCGCCTCCAGCGGCAGTGTCTTCTGCACGATTCCGATGAGGCCGGTCGCAAGCCCGATGTCCGCAGCCCGTCCGACGCCGCGAAGTATCGCACCGTGAATCTTTTCCCTGTCGAGGTGCGGCTTCCCGAACGCGATGAAGTCCGGCGAATAGCGAAACTCGATCAGGCGAATGCCTTGCGCGGCGGCGTCTTCGCAAGCCTCCGATGTCATCCGCTCGATGACCTCCTCGGAGCACCAGATGCGCTGGATGTCGACGAAACGTGCCAGTGCTACCTGCAGGTTCGGGAGCGGGCGGGATAACAGCCAGTCGCGGTGAAAGACGTCCGCATCCTGCGGCACGTCGAGGCCGAGGGTGCGCCCGACCTCCATCACCGTCGCCGGGCGAAAGCAGGCCTCCAGGTGGCAGTGCAGCTCGACCTTCGGAATCTGGCGCAGCGTTTCGAGCAGTTGTTCTTGCATGGTGAAATTCTACATGCGTGGGGAGCTTCCGCCCCCTGCGATGGCGAGCGCCGCCGGCGCAGTGCAAAATCACCGGCTTTTACGATCCCGGCAATCCACTCCGGCGCACGCGCCCGATTCGCAACAAAGGAAAAGCTGTCCAATGCAACGCATCATCCTGATCTACGGCGCGGGCGCCGGACTCGCCGTAATCCTGAGCGTCATTCTCGGAGTCCTGTTGTCCGGCGGCGAGGACGCGCCGCGCTTACAGGAGTGGCTGGGCTACCTGGTCATGCTGATTGCACTCAGCCTGGTGTTCGTCGGCATCCGGCGCTACCGCGACGAGCACCTCGGCGGCGTCATACGCTTCGGCACGGCAATCCTCGTCGGGCTCGGTATTGCGGCCGTAGCCGGGGTGATCTATGTCGTCGTCTGGGAGATCTACCTCGCGATGACCGATTACGCCTTCATCAACGAGTACACGCGCGCCGTCATCGCCGAGCAGCAAGCGCAAGGCGTCACCGGCACCGAGCTGCAAGCCGTCTCCGAGCAGATGCAGACGCTGAAGGCGCAATACGCCAACCCGCTGTTCCGCCTCCCCATGACCTTCCTCGAGATCTTCCCGGTAGGCGCCCTGATCGCCCTCATCTCGGCCGCAATCCTGCGGGGTCGGACCTCCGCAAAGATCTGAATTGACAGGAAAAGGAGAGCGAAAACAGGCCGCAGGGACGCTTAATCAGGCATTTTCCGCCCTAAAACTGGCCCCTTTGGCGAGCTCGCGAAACGCACGGTTTCGGCACCAAAAACGGCCAATTAACCTCGGATTACCACTCCCTGAAAGCCTGTTACCATTGCTTTAACAAGAAGTTACAAAGGTCCGACCCCGTGAATAAACCCGCCGCTGTTGTTTTGCTGGTATTGGTGCTTGCCGGGTGCGCGCCGCCCTCGCCGACGGCCGAGGCGCAGGCGCCGGCGGGCGATACGGATGGCGAGCCGGTGGACCTGGTGGTCGAGGGGCGGTACGTCCTGACCATGGACGAGCAGATGACGTTGATTCCTAACGGGGCGGTGGCGATCGACGGCGGCGTCATCGTCGCGCTGGGTCCGGCCGACGACATCGACGCCCGGTTTGCAGCCGCCGAACGCCTCGAAGGCGGCAACCGCGTCGTCATGCCGGGACTGATCAACGGTCATTCGCACGCCGCCATGACGCTGCTGCGCGGCGTCGCCGACGATCTCGAGCTGATGACCTGGCTGAACGACTACATCTTCCCCGCCGAGGTCGAATTCGTCGACGCGGAATTCGTGCGCATCGGAACCGAGCTCGCCTGCTGGGAGATGATCCGCGGCGGCACGACCACTTTCGTCGACATGTACTACCACCCCGATGTCATCGCGCAGGTGGTGGACGACTGCGGCATGCGCGCTTACGTCTCCGCGACCGTGATCGGCCAGCGCAGCCCCGATGCCGAAGGCGCCGCCGACTCGCTGCAGAAGGGCCTGGCTTTCATCGAACGCTGGAAGGGCGAGAACAGCCGCATCACGCCGATCTTCGGTCCGCACTCCAACTACACGCTCGACGAGGAACAGTTGCGCGCCACCCGGCAGGCCGCCAATGAAACCGGCGTGCCCATCAGCATCCACCTGTCCGAATCCCCGTTCGAGGTCGAGTATGCGAAGGAGCACTACGGCACGACCTCTATCGAGTTCTACGACTCCATCGGCTTCTTCGACGGGCCCACGATCGGCGCGCACGTGGTCTGGCCGACCGAAGACGAGATCGAGATCCTCGCCAGGCAGGACGTCGGCGTCATCCACAACCCCACCTCAAACATGAAGATTGCATCGGGCATTTCTCCGGTCACCGCCATGCTGGAAGCGGGCGTGCTGGTCGGGCTCGGCACCGACGGCGCCGCCAGCAACAACGACCTCGACATGTGGGAAGAAATGCGGCTGGCCGCGTTCCTGCAGAAGGTGGATCGCATGGACCCCACCGTACTGTCGGCGAGCAAGATCCTCAGGATGGCGACCAGCGGCGGCGCCGAAGCGATCGGCCTGAAGGACAAGGTCGGCACGCTCGCCCCCGGCATGCGCGCGGACCTGATCCAGGTGTCCTTCGACGACGTCCACTTCGTACCGACCTACGACGTCATCTCGCACCTGGTGTACGTCGCGGACGAACAGGACGTGACCGCGACCATCGTCGAGGGCCGGGTGCTCATGAAGGACGGCGAGATCCTGACGATAGACACGGAGCGCGTGCGCCGCGAAGCCAACGCGCTGGCCGCGAAGATCGGGGCGGCCCTGGCAGAACGCAACCGCTAAACCGACCCGACTGGCGGCCCCTGCGGTCCCGCCGGTACCGCGACGGCAGCAGCATCCGGGGCCGGGATGCTCGCCGCCCTGGGCGTCCGTGCAACCCTGCGCGTCCCGGCCGGCACTCACGGGAAACAGTCACCGGTGTGACCATGCCCGACCACAGCGATTCGACCGCCGATCCCCGCACCGACCGGGAGCTCGTGCGCCTTTTCCTCGAAACCCGGGGCGAGATCGAGTTCCGCGCGCTATACCGGCGCCACACACCGCCGCTCTACCGGATGGCGTACCGCCTGGCGGGGCCCGGACTCGCCGACGACGTGCTGCAGGAGACCTGGTGCCGCGCGGCACGAAACCTCGGCAGCTTCGAATGGCGCTCGGCGCTGCGCACCTGGCTTACCGGCATCCTGATCCGCTGCTGCCGCCAAACGTGGCGCGACAACGGGCAGGTGGTGACCCTGCCGGTCGGCATGGAAATGCACGAGCCGGAAGTGGAAGCGCCTTCCGGGACCGAACTGGATCTCGAACGTGCCCTCGAGTCCCTGCCGCCGGGCTACCGCGAGGTGCTCGTGCTGCACGACGTGGAAGGACTTACGCACGAGGAAATCGCGCGCGCGCTGAACGTCGTGCCGGGCACGTCCAAGAGCCAGCTCGCGAGAGCCCGCCGCGCACTGAGGCAACGCCTGGAGAGCGGCACCGTGTCACCCATCGATAAAGAGTCAGCACGATGAACCGATCGCAACCGCGGAAGCTCGAGCACCTCCGCCGTCACCCGACGCCGCCACCCGAGCTGGAGGAGCGCATCGTCGACGCGCTGAAAGCGAAGAGACTCATACGGCCCGCAACCGGAGGAAGTGCAATGAAAATGCAGTACGCAATCAACGCCGCCATAGCCATCGTGGCCCTGGTGGCCGGACTCGCAGCCGGGCAACGCCTCGATGGCGCCGGCGGGCCGAGCGCCGAAGCGGTAGCGGGCGACCAGTACGCCATGCTGCTGTACGAGAACGAAAGCTACCAGCAGCCGGAGCCCGGCGGCATGGAAGCGCGCATCGGCGAGTATTCACAATGGGCGCGCGAGGTCGCCGCGACGGGCAAGTACGTGGCCGGCGAGAAGCTGACGAACGACGCGTTGCTGCTGCTGCCCGACGGGAGCCGAAGCCAGATCATCCCGGCGGCGGAACAGGGTGCACTGGAGGGCTTCTTCATCATCTCCGCGAACGATCTCGAGGAAGCCGCCGCAATCGCCGCCACCTGTCCCCACCTGCGCTATGGCGGCGCCGTCTCGCTGCGCCGCATAGCGGGTTGAAGCACCAGGCGGAGCCGGCCCGGAGTCCGCCCGGGGGACCGGCTCCTGCAAGCGGGCAGGCAGCCTGCAGGAGCCCGTCTTACGGGCGACCGAACGCAGGCTCGCCCGTGAAACGAATTCCTACCCGCGCGGCTTGCGGAATTTGAGGGTCATGCGGTTCGATTCGCCGATCTGGTCCATCTGCGCCTTCAGGTCGGGATCGTCCTGGCTGGTACCGTAGCTCGGCGGCAGCCGCCAGACGAACTCCTCTTCCGTCGGCTGGTCGTTCGGATTCTGGTTGACGTCGCTCTCGTCCACCAACTCGAAGCCCGCCGCTTCAAAGCGATCGATGACGAACTGCTTTTTCAGGTAACCGTTTTCGCCGGTCGCCCACTCGTCCGGCATCTGCGGCCGCGCTTCGTGCTGCACGACACCGACGATGCCACCCGGCTTCAGCACGCGGAACGCATCCTCCAGCGCCGTGGTCAGGAACCCTCCTTCGCTCTCGAATCGCGCCAGATTGTGCAGCGCGCGAATGAACAGGACCGCGTCCGCCTGGCCCGCCATCCCGTCCGGCAGCGACCCCAGCACGAAGGCATCGACGGAAGCGCCGTCGTCGCCCTGCCATTGTTGCGCCTCCTGCGGCCAGTCCGTGGTCCAGGTCTTCATGGAGTCGATGAAGGCCTGGTCGGCAAACTCGAACTTCGGCCACATCTCCTCGGCATAAGTGGCGCCGATGAGCCGGCCCTCCTCGCCGAGGTACGGGATCAGGATCTGCGAGTACCAGCCGCCGCCCGGCAGCGCCTCGACCACCGTCATCCCGGGTTCGATACCGAAGAACTGCAGCGTCTCCTGCGGATGCCGGTACTCGTATCGCGCCTTAAACTCTGCCGGCTTGTCGGCGAGTATCGCCTCCAGCCGGTCCGCCGGTGCGTCGCTCGGCGCCGCGTCTGCCGCGGATTGGCCGGTCTCGCCGGCCTCTGCGCCCGCTTGCGGCGTCCCGGATTCTTCGGCCGGCGGTTGCTCGCAACCGGCCAGCACCAGGGCGAATAGCAGGAAAGGGATGCTTCTCATTGTGTTTCTCCTCAGCGCGGAAGCCGCAATATTGCACCAGTTGCGCGGCGCTGGCACCTATCGGTTGCGGGTCCGCCACGCGACGTGGACAATCGATCGCAGCGACGTCGGCGGACCCGGCGCCGCCTTTCGCGCGAGGTCTGCTATGCAAAGATGGCTCCTGGTAATCCTGGGCACCGCTGCGGCAGCCGCCGGTTGCGGTGGTGAACACCGGGAGCAGTCTCCCGACACGACGCCGGAGCAAGCCCGGCCCGCGGCCGCCACACCGGCTGTGGACACCTGGGACAGAAGCGCCGTTGCGGGATGCGAGCTGGTCTCGGACGCCGAGATCCGGCTTGCGCTGGGCCAGTCCGTTGCGTCAAAAGAGGAAGGCAAGTCGTATGGTTGCCGCTGGCGGACCGAATCCAACGCGGTCGCCCTCCGCGTGTTTCCCGACGCCGACCTGCTGCCCGGCAGCTGTGACGAGGCGCAGGAGGAGCGGCCTTATGGCCAGTCCGCCAGGGGCCAGCTCGAGCCGGTCTCCGGGGTCGGCGATACCGCCATCTGGGGCTCGAGCGGTGATCTCCTGGTGTGCACCGGCAGCGGTCTCGTCGTCGTGGACGTAGAGGCTTCGACCCTGACACCCGAGGAGCAAAAGCACGCCGCCGTGCAAATCGCCGACAACGCTCTCGCCCGCCTCGCCTCCGACGTCAGCTAGACAGGTCATCCCTCTCTTCCGCCTGCGCTTGAAACGACCCGCAGCGGTAGCATCGCTCGCCTGCCAGGGTTCCCGCAGCTCCCATGGCACGAGTCTTGCTCGCTTACCGGGATCGATCTTTTCCAACTTCTGACGCGAGGCAAGCCAATGAACAATGGATTGAAGTTGCTGTTCTCGACCGGGCTGGGCGCGGCGCTGATGTACTACTTCGACCCGGCGCGCGGCCGCTATCGTCGGGCGCTGGTCAGGGACCAGCTGGTGCATGCCGGCCACACCGCCAGCCACGGCACCAGCGTCGTCGGCCGCGACACACGCAACCGCGCGTTCGGGCTGGGCGCGCGTCTGCGTTCCCTGCTGAACACGGGGCAGCCGGACGACGCTGTTCTCGTGGAGCGCGTGCGCGCCTGCCTCGGGCGAGTCGTCTCGCACCCGCACTCTATCCAGGTGGCGGCGAGCGATGGCGTCGTCACGCTCTCCGGCCCTATCCTCCAGGACGAGGTGCCGCTGCTCATCGACTGCACGCTGGGCGTCGCCGGGGTTCGCGATCTCCGCAACGAGCTGGACGTGCATGCCGAAGCCGGCAGCCTGCCCGCGCTGCAGGGGAACCCGCGGCAGCGCACAGGACAACGCGCAGCCTTCATGCAGGAGAACTGGTCCCCGACCGCCCGTGCAGCCGGCGGAGCGGGCGGCGTGATGGCCGCGTTCTACGGCTTCGGCGCCCGCAGCTCCATCGGCAATCTCTTCGGCATGGCCGGCCTGCTCCTCCTCGTCCGCGCGCTCACGAACCTGCAGATGCGCCAACTGTTCGGTATCGGCGAGCCGCGCCACGCCGTCGACGTGCAGAAGAGCATCCGCATCAATGCGCCGGTAGAGAAGGTGTTCGAGCTATGGGACAACTTCGAGAACTTCCCCCGCTTCATGCGGCACGTGCGGCACGTGCGCCGGATCGAGACCGCCGAGGGGAAGGATCGGTGGCGCTGGACCGTTACGGGCCCGACGGGCACGGAGTTCGAGTTCGATTCGATCGTGTCCGCTCGCGAGGAGCACCGGCTGCTCGGCTGGCGCACCGAAGGCGGCGCGCCCGTCCAGCACGCCGGACGCGTGCGCTTCCAGGACAACGGCGACGGCACGACGACGGTGGACGTGAAGATGCTTTACAACCCGGTCGCCGGCGCGATGGGTCACGCGATCGCCTGGCTGCTGGGCGCCGACCCGAAGCACCAGATGGACGACGACCTGATGCGGATGAAGAGCTATCTCGAGACCGGAAAGGTGCCTCGGGACGCCGCCGAGCACCGGCCGGCGATGCCGCGGGGCACGCGGGAGCCCCTGCAGGAGCCACGCGTGTCCGGCAACGGGACCGGACGACAGCCGGCAGAAGGGGAGCAGCCGCTGTCCGGGTAACGGGCGGCGATGAAGAAATTACCGTCGCTTGAAATTCCTACACGTCGAGGGCCGGAGCGGGAGTTTCCCGGGACTTTCCCGGCCGCTTGTGCCTATAATTCGGCCCCGTAGCGGTCATCCCAGCGGCCCGGCCCCCACCTGCAGCGGCCGGCGGCGCCGCCGCTTCTATAACTCCAATTTACCGGGTTCTGCCACTCGACC
>DATABW010000367.1:0-7952 GCA_036259375.1 Woeseiaceae bacterium | reverse complement strand
GTTCCGATCAAACGGGGGCGGCGCGGATATCTTGGGGCTCGAACTGGAGCTTGCCGCCAACCTGCGGCCCGGCCTCGAAGTTGGCCTTCTGGCCAATTGGAACGATGCTCAGCTTTCCGAGGATAATCCCATACCGGAGAGTGGTCTGGATGGAGATCGGATTCCGTACACACCCGAATTCAGCTTTACGCTCAGGGCCGAGCAGACGCGGCCGTTGTTCGATCAGAAGCTGAACGGATTCCTGGGGGCGGACCTCAACTATGTCGGCGACAGGAATACGGAATTGCGCCCCACCAACCCGCTGAATCTGGAACTCGACTCCTACTCCTTGTTACACGTGCGAGCTGGCGTGGAGGCGGATACGTGGTCGGCAATGCTGTCTGTCAATAATCTTCTTGATGACGATACGGTCATTGACGTCTTCAGGATTCTCCCTGGTCTCACTCCGGATGGCTTTATTCCTCTACAGCCGCGTACTGTTGTACTCTCCGTCAACAAGTTCTTCTAGGAACATGTCCGACGCCTCCGCGTAGCGAGACCTCAAAACGAATACCTCAGGTTCAGGCCGTACCACCGGGGCGGCTGAAATGATATCTCGTTGCAGCCGCAGACCGTGGCAATGTCGAAGCCCTGGATGCCCGCGCGCTCATCGGTGACATTGTTCATCTTGAGCGAAGCTTCAATCGTATCGTCAGCGTTGATCCAGCCAATTCGCGCGTTCACCATGGTGTATGCGTCGAATTTGTCGGCATCGAAGTTCCGCAGGTTGTAGAAGAACTCGTCCGAGTAGCTGGCGTCGCCGCCGACGAACATCCTTCCGTCGAAGGCGGGCCACTCGTAGCGAGCCAGCGCCGTGAACTGCGTCTCCGGAGCATAGGTCGGATCGACGTCGCGTTGGATCGGGCCGTCGACGCGCAGCGGGACATCCTTGACCGTCGCATCGAACCAGGCGGCGGACAGAAGAATGTCCAGCCCCTCCATCGGTGACGTCTGCAGCTCCAGCTCGACGCCGAAGTTATCGGCATCCGCGTTGATGACGACGCCGCTCACGCCGGTGAACAGGAAAGCCTGATAGTCGGCGTAATCGTAATAATAGTAGCTGCCGTTGAAACGCGTCGAGCCGTCGAAGAGCGTCGCCTTGAAACCGCCCTCGATGCTGGTCAGGACTTCCTCGCCATACGGAATGGCGCTTGGCGGCACCGGCAAGCCGCCCGCCAGCTGGGCGTTGAAACTCCCGGCCTTTACACCTCGATTGAGCCCGAGATAAAGAAGCAGGTCGTCCGAGTAGTGCCAGTCGAGCTGCAGTTTTCCCGCCCACAGGAAGTTGCTGGTCGCGTCACTGAACGGCGACGGACCTCCGGCAGTGAACACCGGGCCGATATTCAACGGTGCGCCCTGGTGGATCTGCCGCGAGTCCTGGGTAAAGTAAATATTCTGCCCGAAGTCGTATTCCTTCTCTTCCTGGATGAGGCGCAGCCCGGCGATCAGGGAGAAGTCGCTCCCCAAATCGCGCTCGATCTGACCAAAGAGCGAATAGGAGTCGGTCTGCAGCCGTGCATCAACGCCGAGATCGAAGGGCGCCCCCGGCACGACGCTATTCACGGGAAACTTGAGGCCGTTATCGGATTCGCTGTCGATGTTGAGATAGAAAAAACCGGCGACCCAGGCCATTTCGTCGGTTGCGCCATTCAGGCGAATCTCCTGGGTAAAGCTGGTCGCGTCCACGGCGGCGTAGTTCGCGGACTGATTGACCGGTGCCGAGTCGACGTCGATGAATATCAGCTTCTCGTAATCCTTGTAGTCCGTTACCGAGGTCAGCCTGACGGTCTCCCACCGGTCCCATTCGATGCGATTGGTGATGCCGGATGTCTCGATCTCGTTCTGGTCGGCAAAGGCAAAGTCGCCGGACGTGTTGAAATCCGCGCCGTCCGGGTCGATATAGCCGAAGAAATCGGCTCCGGCGGGACGGCCGAACAAGTCGCCGAAGACGGCGTTGTTGTCGAGGTCTCCGCCAAAATCGGATCCGTCCGCCGCGATCGAGGCGCGGGTTTCGTCCGGCGCCACGTCGATGACATTGACGAGTTCGTTGTTCGCATCGAAAACCGCAATCGTCGGCTTCGACTGGAACGGGCCCGTGGCCAGTTCGCTCTTGCCGTGGTTAACGGAGACGGTCCACTCCAGCGTATCGCCAGGCCGAAATTGCAGGATGCCGCGGAATGCCAGCGTGTCATCGTCTCCCATGTCCGCTCCCGCTCCCGGGCCGGGCGAGCCGCCGACGGCGGCGAACGGATAAATGTTATTCAGGTACCTGTCGTGGCGGTTATGGAGAACGGCGATACGGCCGGCGACGACGTCCGAAAACGGGCCTCCCACAGCCGCCTCGAGGCGGACCTGGTTGGCATCCGCATCGGAATCGAACCGGCCAAAGGTGACGTCCGCGTAGCCTTCCACTTCTTCGAAGGAGGGTTTGTTACTGACGTACTGGATCAGCCCGCCGGTTGCATTTCGACCGAAGAGCGTGCCCTGCGGCCCCTTCAGGATTTCTACTCGCTCGATATCGAAGATCGCGAAGGTCTGCGCTTGCGCAACGGCGAAGTACCCTTCGTCCAAATAGACGGCACTCGGCGCCTCCACGATATCATTGAAGTCGTTTTGCGTGACACCGCGGATTGCGAACTGCGTGTTCTGTCCGGCTATGTTCCCGCTCGTATGGATGCCCGGAGAGAACGCTGCAATATCGACGCTCTGCTCCACGCCCAGCGCCTGGAGCTGATCACCCGTGAACGCCGTGATTGCAATGCCGACGTCCTGGGCCGCTTGCTCCCTTTTCTGAGCGGTGACGATTATTTCGTCAAGAACGTTCTGCGCCCAGGCTTGCTGAAATACACCGATAAACAGCAGCGCAGCCGTTAACGGCGCGCACCGCGCAAATTCCCTGGTCATGTAATCCCCCTGGCGTGTGATGTCACCGGTCTGCTCGTGAGCAAACCTCCGTTCAGGAGCAACCGGCAGTAGCGGTGAACTTGAAAAACGGGCAGCAAACCGTCGGCAGGAGAATCACTGTGACGGATCGTTCGGCGAACCGTGGGCAGGGTGAGCCATGTGCTCGGAGGGATTCATCTCGCATAACTGCCCGGAACGACATTAAGGGCAAAACTACACCCTAAACAATCACCTGTGTCAAGAATGCACCGCCTCGGCGGCGCCCGCCGAATCGGTCAAGTTTTTTGCCTGAAATGACAACCTGGGAGTACGCGACGTGCCTCCCGCATGCGGCTGAATCCGCTGGACAGGCTAAAGGCCAACCCTTATTCTGACGTGGAGTCGGGGGAGAGTTGCCAGGCCGAGGGCAACGGTTTTGAGTTGCCGCCGTATCCTACGTTCCGCGCTGCCCGGCCGCACGATCTCCTCCGTTCTGCTGCCGGGCGCTACAGCGCCATGCCGCGGCGGCTTGTCGGCAAGGATGCTTCAGCTTTCACTGGTATTCGGTCCGGCCCCGGGGGATTTATGAAAAACGCCAGAAACTCTGTAGCGATGCTCGTCGCGATTGCTGTGCCTTTCACGTTGCCGGCCGAAGCCGCCGAAATCGAAGAGATCGTCGTCACTGCAACCAAACGCGGCGAAATCGCCGTACAGGAGCTGGCGGAATCGGTGCACGTGCTGAGCGAAGACCAGATGGAGGCGCGGCGCCAGTTCGATTTCGAAAGTTTTGCCGCCAGCGTACCGGGTTTGCAGTTCCAGGACCTCGGGCCCGGCGACAAGGAGTTCATCATCCGCGGGATCAACGGCAACGGCCCTTCAGTGGTCGGAGCCTACTTCGACGAGTACGTGATCACGGCAAACGACCAGCAGGACGGCGGCGGCAAGAATGCGCCGATCCAGCTCGTCGACATGGCGCGTGTGGAGGTGCTGAACGGTCCCCAAGGCACCCTCTACGGCGCCAACTCCATGGCCGGTAACATCCGCTTCATTCCGAATCGTCCCGATCTCGAGACTTTCGACGCCGAAGCCGCGGTTGACTTTTTGAGCATCAGTGACGGCGGCGAAGGATACCTGGTCAACGGCGTTCTGAACCTGCCCCTTGCGGACACGTTCGGCCTGCGGTTGGTCGGTTACGCCGAAGACCGGGACGGCTGGATCGACCAGCCACGGCGGGAGTCACCCGGCGGCTTTACCCTCGAGGAGGACATCAACAGCGTCGAGACCGTCGGCGGACGCGTGAGCTTCCGCTGGATGCCGACGGAGGCTCTGACGCTCGACCTTCTTTACCTGAACCAGGCGATGGACGTTGGCGGTTCGCCGCGGTTCACGGCACAGGGCGTGCCGGCCTGGCCTGACCAGCCGGCGGAGATCGCGAATCTTCCGGGAAACCCCGGCTACGCGTCGATACCGGGCCTGCCGTCGTTGACCCCGAGTGAAGACTTCGTCAATACCGATGTCACGCGCAACAACCGCGACGACGACGTAGAGCTCATGGGCGCCACGCTGAGCTACGATGCCGGGTTCGGCACGTTTACCGGCATCGCTTCGCAGTTCGAGCACGACATTCTCTTCAACTTCGACAGTACGCCGATCCTGCTTTTCTTCCAGGCTCCCCTCATCGCACTGACGGTCCAGCCGCAGTCGTACGAGACACAAACGCTGGAGGGGCGCTTCAGCTCGGCTTTGGACGGACCCTTCAACTTCGTCGCCGGGGCGTACTACCAGAAAGACCAGAACGACTTCGAAGTGCGTGTCATCACTACCGACGGCTCCGGCAACGAAATGCCCTGGGATCCGCTCAATGCGAACGATGCGTTTCTCTTCGGAGGTACAGCCATCTTCGGGCGGTTTCGCAATGACGAGATCGAACAACAGGCAGTGTTCGGCGAGGCCACCTTCGACTTCGCCGAGCGCTGGCAGCTGCTGGCCGGCCTGCGCTGGTTCGACGCGGAGATCGATTCGATCCAGGCGACCACCCATGGCTTTTTCGCCAGCGTCGGTCCGCCGGCCGGCACCGTCATCGGCACTACCGTCAACGGCAACGGCATCGGCCTGGTCGAGCAGGATGACGACACGGTCACGCCGAAAGTCAGCCTGTCTTACGATGTCAATGAGGACGTCATGCTGTACGGGCTGTACTCCCAGGGCTTTCGCGTCGGCGGCGTCAACAATGCGAACCAGCCTTTCGCCAGCGGCATACCTGCGACGTTTGCCTCGGACGAGCTTTCGAATTACGAGGTGGGCATCAAGTCGAGATGGCTCCAGAGCCGGATCCAGCTCAATGCCACGCTCTTCATGATCGACTGGGACAACATCCAGGTCGAACCGCGTGACCCGGCCGGTAATATTCCGTTCACGACCAACGGCGGTGCGGCCGAAGTGAACGGCCTGGAATGGTCGCTCGACGCGCTGCTGACGGACAATTTGAGCTGGAACCTGACCGGCACCTGGCTGTTCTCTCACGAGCTCACGGAAGACCAGCCCGTTTTGCCGGGCGCTTCTCCGTTCGTCATCGTCGGCAACGCCGGCGACGAAATCCCGAACACACCGGACGTCCAGCTCTTCACGTCACTGACTTACGATGCAACCCTGTGGGAGCGGCCGGTCTCGTTCATTGCCGATGTCCGGTACCGCGGATCGGCGAACACGGAGTTCGTGCCGTCGAGCCCGTTCAACATCGAACTGGACTCTTACACACTGGTCGACGCCTTCGCGAACATTGACGTGACGGATAATTTTACGGTCGGCGTCTATGCGAAAAACCTTTTCGACGAGCTCGCCGTCTACGACGGTATCGGCACCTTCCAGGATCCGGAAGCGATCGTCGCGGCTCGCCCGAGAACCTTCGGCATCAACGGCCGATACCGGTTCTGATCGGCGGGCAATGACGGAAAACGTCGCGGCGTTCGACCAGTGGATTCGCGGGCGCTTCGTCGCACTGAACGACGAGCTGGAGGAAATCTATTTCGCCCGGGGTGATCGCGGCGTCGTTCCGGACGCCGGCGCTGATCTCAGGAAACAGCTGCTGGAAGAAGGCCACGCTTTCGTCGTACCGCTGCTCGAAGAAGGCAATACCGACGAGGGCTTCGAAGCCGCATTCGACCTGCTCGGCAACGTGGGCATGTACATGGCGGCGTGCCGGCGCCATGAGATCAGCGAGCCGCCGCGAAAGTCAGTGTCCCCGCTGAAGGAGGCTTCGGCGCTGGCAATGCATCTCGGAGCATCCTTAGGGGTCGTGCCGCGGTTTGCCACCAGTCACCTCACGACGCATAACCCGGCGCGAAACGGCCGCTACAAGACCTTCACGACGCTGCAGGACGAAGCGCTGTTCCTCGACTACAACTCACTCGCCATATTTGCCTATAAGCGCGCAGCCGACGCGCTCGTGCGAATCTTGCCCCTCGGCATCTCGCATCCGGTGACCGCCGCCCTGCTCCGTGACGCAAGTGACGCGCTGCAAGATGTCGCACGCTACAACCAGGCGCTGTTCGACCAGTTGGATACCGACCGCTTCTTCTACTGCGTAAGACCCTATTACAAGCCTTACCGCGTCGGCCATGTGGAGTACCGCGGCGCCAATGCCGGCGATTTCGCGGGCATCAACGAGATCGACATTTTACTGGGGTTGTGCAGCGCTAATGACAGCTTCTACTCGCAACTGCTGGTCGACAAGTTCCTGTACATGATGCCGGAAGACCAGTCCCGCCTGCGGGACTGCATGCGCTGCGAAAGCCTGCTCAAGCTGTTCTTGAGCGAGCTCGATGCGTCCGCGTCCGAAGCGTGGTTTCAGCGGAACGCTCGTGTGTTTCTCAGCGCTTGCGAAGCGCACGGCAGGGCCGCCGCGCAGCATCATGATCAGCTCGTGCAAAAGTTCATCCAGGCGCCGTCGAAGGCGTTGTCAGAGCAGAGCCTGCAGAATGTCACGGCGAGCGGCGTGCCGCTCGAGGTCCTGCTGCGTTCCCTCGAGAAACTGCGCGACCTGCGGACGGCCGCGCCGCGGGACGACATTCCGAGCCGTTATCGCGACCTCGAACGCCTGCGCGCCAGCCTGAGAGCCGCGGATGGTTCAACTCGCCAGGTTGAACAGGAAAATCGCAACGATCGCGACCGGAGCCACGAACCGTAACAGGAACCGGAACGCGACGAACGGCAGGCCGGGCCCGACGGCAAGCTCGTCCCGGATGGCTGACCTGGACATCAGCCAGCCGGCAAACACCGCGATCAACAGCCCGTTCAGCGGCATCATGACGTTGACGGTGACGTATTCGAAGATGTCGAACAGGGTCTTGTCGCGGAACGCCTGAAAAAAGTCCAGCGGCGTGAAATCGCGCCAGATGTTGAACGAGAAGACGGAGGCCATTCCCACCAGCCAGATCGCCAGCCCGACGCCGACGGCAACGGGTTTCCGCTTCCAGCCGCGTTCCTCGGCCCAGGAGACGATCGGCTCGACGCCCGATATCGTCGAAGTCAAGGCGGCGATGGCCAGCAGCAAAAAGAACATTGGTCCGAAGATCCGGCCACCCGGCATCTGGCCGAAGGCTATCGGCAGGGTTTCGAAAACGAGGCCCGGACCGGAGCCCGACTCCTGCCCTGTCGCGAACACGATCGGGAAAATCATCAGTGCCGCAAGCAGGGCAACAAGGAAATCGGCTGCCGCGATTACGAACGCCGCCTGCGGCAGTTTCACGTGCTTCGGCATATAGGCGGCGTAGGTAATCATCACGGCCTGCGCCACCCCGAGCGTGAAGAATGCCTGCCCGATTGCCGCGAGGACAACGGCCGGCGTGATTCGTGATGCATCGAATCGGAACAGGAAGTGCCACCCTCGCTCGAAATCCCCGGCAACGGCAGCGTAGCCCACCATCAATAGAAGGAGCACGAACAACGACGGCAAAAGAAATTTCACGGCCCGTTCGAGACCGTTGCGGATGCCGCTGGCTACGACGAACACCGTCATGCCCATGAATATT
>DATABW010000366.1:0-8345 GCA_036259375.1 Woeseiaceae bacterium | reverse complement strand
GTGATGGTGACCTGGCGATTGGTGCGGTCCACCAGCGGGGTACCGAGCAGGCGCTCCAGGTCCTGGATGGCGGTGCTGAACGCGGACTGCGACACGAAGCAGGCCTCCGCGGCGCGGCCGAAATGGCGCGTTTCGCACAGGGCGGCGAAGTAGCGCAGCTGCTTGACGGTCGGGTATCGCATGGTTCTGTATAATCGATCGTTACAATCCGATCAATCCATTTTCAATATCAACGGGGAAACCGTACATTAGCGGCGTCGGCATCCGGCTGGAGGCCGGGTCGCTCCCAAGGGGGGTGAGATTATTAGCGCTGAAAGCCAAGGAGTTTGCAATGTTGAAGAATCGTGAAGGACAACGGGTCCCGAAAGCCACGTTCAGGACCCGGCGGGATTACGACTGGGTCGACCTGACGACGGACGACGTGTTCGCCGGGAAGACCGTGGTCGTGTTCTCCTTGCCGGGCGCCTTTACCCCCACGTGCTCGTCCGCGCACGTGCCGCGGTTCCACCAGCTCGCGCCCCTCTTCAAGGCGCACGGCGTGGACGAGATCGTCTGCATCTCGGTCAACGACGCCTTCGTGATGAACGAGTGGCAGCAAAACCAGCACGCCGGCAACATCACCTTCCTGCCGGACGGCAACGGTGAGTTCACCGAAGGCATGGGCATGCTCGTCGGCAAGGAAGACCTCGGATTCGGCAAGCGTTCGTGGCGCTACTCCATGCTGGTGCGCGATGGGGTCATAGAGAAAATGTTCATAGAGCCCGAGCAGCCCGGCGACCCGTTCGAAGTGTCGGACGCGGACACGATGCTGAAATACCTGGCGCCCGAAGTGCCGGCTCCGCTGGACGTGACGCTCTTCACCCGTAGCGGTTGCCCGTACTGCGCCAGGGCCAAGGGCCTGCTGCGCGACGCCGGCCTCGAATTCGAGGAGCTGCTGCTGAACCGCGATTACACCGACCGCACGCTGCGCGCCGTGACGGCGAAGACCACGTTCCCGCAGGTCTATATCAACGGCGAGCACATCGGCGGCGCTGACGAGCTGGAAAATTGGCTCGGCAGCCACGAGCAGGAAGTGGAGAGGTCAGCGGCCTGACGCGGTTGATCTAGGACCCGTCCCAAGGGCGACCTGTGGCGATGGCAAGCACGCGTGCGGATTTCGCCGCCGAGTCGCCGTGGGGCGGGGCCGTGCGCGGCTTGTAGTATCATCGGAGGCTTCCCCAGGAGCATCCAGTGAACATCGAGGTTTCCGATAGGCGTCTGCTGAAATCGCAGGCGTACATCGACGGTGAGTGGGTCGACAGCGACAGCGGCGAGACCTACTCCGTCACCAATCCCGCCGACGAAAGCGTAATCGCGGAAGTCGCGAAGTGCGGTGCCGCGGAAACGCGCCGCGCGATCGAGGCGGCAGATCGCGCCATGACCGGGTGGCGCGCGAAAACCGCACTCGAGCGCGCCGTCATTCTCCGCAAGTGGTTCGACCTGATGATGGAGAACCAGGAGGACCTCGCGCGCATCATGACGGCGGAGCAGGGCAAGCCGCTGGCCGAGTCGCGCGGCGAGATTGCCTACGCCGCGAGCTACATCGAATGGTTTGCGGAGCAGGGCAAGCGCCTCTACGGCGACACGATTCCGGCGCCGTCGAACGACAAGCGGCTGATCGTCATCCGCCAGCCCGTCGGCGTCGTCGCCTGCATCACGCCATGGAACTTCCCCACTGCCATGCTCGCGCGCAAGGTCGGGCCGGCGCTCGCGGTCGGCTGCAGCGTCGTCTGCAAGCCCGCCAATTACACACCGCTCTCGGCGCTCGCGTTCATAGAGTTGGCGGAGCGCGCCGGCGTCCCGCCGGGCGTCGTCAACATCGTATCCGGGCGAACGCGGGAGATCGGTGAGGAAATGACCTCGAACCCGATCGTCCGCAAGCTCACGTTCACCGGCTCGACCGAGGTCGGCAAAATGCTCATGGCCGCGTGCACGAAAACGATGAAGCGCACCTCCATGGAGCTCGGGGGCAACGCTCCCTTTATCGTTTTCGACGACGCCGACCTGGATGAGGCCGTCAAGGGCGCGATCATCTGCAAGTTCCGCAACGCCGGGCAGACCTGCGTGTGCGCGAACCGGTTCCTCGTGCAGGAAAAGGTCTACGACGAGTTCACCGAACGCCTGATGGCCGCGACCGCCGAGCTGAAAGTCGGCAACGGCGCCGCCGAAGGGGTGAAGATCGGACCGCTCATCAGCGAAGAGGCTGCCAACGACGTGTGGGCGTTTATCGAGGACGCCCGGGAAAGAGGCGCAAAGGTCGCGTTCGGCGGCGAGAAATCGGGTCTCGGCAGCCACTTCGTCAATCCGACGGTGTTGACCGAAGTCGCTCCCGACATGCGCGTGTTCAACGAGGAGATCTTCGGACCCGTAGCGCCGCTCTTCAAGTTCGGGACGGAAGAAGAAGCGATTCGAATGGCGAACGACACCCCGTTCGGGCTCGCGAGCTACTTCTATTCGCGGGACGTCGGCAGGATCTGGCGCGTCGCCGAGGGTCTCGAATACGGCATCGTCGGGATCAATGAAGGCATCATCTCCAACCCGATGGCGCCGTTCGGCGGCATCAAGGAATCGGGCCACGGCCGGGAAGGCTCGCAGTACGGCCTCGACGACTACGTCGATATCAAGTACATGTGCCTGGGCGGCATCGACCGCTGACATCGGTCCCGGCGTAAAGGCCGGGTGTGGAGCCCGCAATGGGCGGCGCGCACGTCGACCCTCGGGCCGCCCGTGAGAAGGGCTCCTGCAGCGCAGGAATACAGGTCCGATTCCGGCTAATCGCGCCCGTTCGGCGTCGTATACTCGCTCATCGTCAGGAGCCCAGGCGATGTTGCAGAACGAAATTTACGAGCGCGCCCGGCAGGCCAGGGACGCCCGCTTCGACGGGCAGTTCTACATCGGCGTCACCACGACGGGCATCTACTGCCGGCCGATCTGCCCGGTCAACGCCCCGAAGCGGGAGAACGTCCGTTTTTTCCCGAGTGCCGCGGCCGCCAGCGAAGCCGGCTTCCGGCCGTGCCTGCGCTGCCGGCCCGAATGCGCGCCGGGCACGCCGGCCTGGAACGGCACCTCCACGACTGTGCGGCGCGGGCTGCGGCTGATCGCCGGGGGCGCGCTCGACGACGGCGACGTCGAATCCCTTGCCGAAAAGCTGGGCGTCACCGGCCGTCACCTGCGCCGCCTCTTTACCCGGCATGTCGGCGCGTCGCCGCTCTCCGTCGCGCAGACGCAGCGGCTGCACTTCGCCAAACGCCTGATCGACGATACCGGCCTCCCCATGCATCACATTTCCGTGGCGGCCGGCTACGGCAGCGTGCGCCGGTTCAACGACGCCTTCCTGAAAAGCTATGGCCGCTCGCCGCGCGAGCTGCGGAGCGCCCGCCGCAACGAGCGACCTCCGCGCCGGGTCAATGGCAGCCAGCCGACGCTCACCCTGCGGCTGCCGTACCGCCCGCCGTTCGACTGGAGCGGGATGCTCGAGTTCTTCGGCCAGCGTGCAACGCCGGGAGTGGAATCCGTAGAAGGCAACACCTACCGGCGAGCGGTGGCCATAGACGGACGGCACGCCGTCCTGCAGGTGGCGCCGGCGGAGCGCGACGGCTTTTTGGCGCTGACTATCGACGGCATCGCCACCGAGTCGCTGTTCGAACTCGTCCAGCGCGCCCGGGAGGTGTTCGATCTCGATGCGCCGGTTGCCGACATCGGCGAAACGCTGGGCCGCGACCCGGCGCTGCACCGGCTGCTCGCGCGGCATGCCGGCATCCGCGTGCCCGGGTGCTGGAGCGGTTTCGAAATCACGGTCCGCGCCATCCTGGGACAGCAGGTGTCCGTAAAAGGCGCGACAACCGTGGCGGGACGCATCGCGGAACGTTACGGCGAACCGCTCAAGCTGCCCGGCGGCGCGCCCGGCGATCGGCTGTCGCGAATTTTTCCTGCCCCGGAACGCCTGCTTCGCGCCCGCTTCGCTAAACTCGGACTGGTACGAAGCCGCGCCGACACGATCCGCCGCGTCGCCGCGGCCGTCCTCGACGGCGACCTTCGATTCGATGCCGCGCAGGACCCGGACGAATTCTGCCGCGCGCTGTGCCGCATCAAGGGAATCGGGGACTGGACGGCGCAGTACGTCGCGATGCGTGCGTTGAAATACCCGGATGCCTGGCCGGCCACGGATCTCGGGCTGTTGAAGGCATTGCGGCACCCGGAGCGCATGAAACCCGCGGAACTCGCGGGGCGCGCTGAAAGCTGGAGGCCGTGACGCGCCTACGCCGCCGCCCTGTTATGGAGCTCCCTGCCGGGCTCCGGAGGATGATCACCATGCACTACCGCTACCTGGCTACACCGATAGGCGACCTGCTGCTCGCGGGCGACGAGACCGCCCTCTGCGTCGTCAGCTTTCCCGAGGGTTCGCGGCGTCGTGAGCCGCAGCCGGACTGGATCTATTCCGAGAAACCCTTCGGCGCCGCCTGCGAACAGCTCGAAGCGTATTTCGAGGGCAAGCTCAAGGAATTCGATCTCCCGCTGCGCCCCGGCGGCACCGAGTTCCAGCGCCGGGTGCTGGAGGAGCTTCGCAAGATCCCGTATGGCACGACATGCTCCTACGGCGATATCGCGCGGCGCATCGGCAACCCCAAGGCGGTACGCGCGGTAGGCGCCGCGAACGGCCGCAACCCGATCCCGATCATCATCCCCTGCCACCGCGTGATCGGCTCGAGCGGCGACCTCACCGGCTTCGGCGGCGGCTTGCCGGTCAAGCAGGCGCTGCTGCGGCACGAAATGGAGCACAGCCGGTTCCCCCACGTCCGCCCCTGAAGCGCCGCCGCAGCGGTGTGGCGATTGCGCCACAAAGCACCCCGGGCGAGCGCCGCCGGCGATCCCGAATCTACGGCCTCCTGAAACGTTAATCGAACCGTTTCAGTACCATACCCTCTTAAAAAGCACTACACTCACGCCACACACGAATGCTGGGGGGCTTGTTGTGGTCGCAACAGTTCGCACGAACACGAAGCAACCGTTACCCGAGAGCGTCATTGACGGAGGTCTGACGATGCACAGTCCATTTCAGGCAGCGCGCCGCGGCATTGCCGTTGCAACGCTGGTGCTTGCCGGTTTCGCCATTTCGACGGGGGTACAGGCGCAGGGGCTGGCCGACGCCTTCCTCGAGGAAATCATCGTCACCGCGACCAAGCGCGAGGGCGGTATCGACGTGCAGGACGCCGGACTTGCGATCAGCGCCTACGGCGAGAACCAGATCGATGCCATGCACCTGCGTGACCTCTCCGCCCTCGGTTTCGTGGCGCCCAGCGTGCAGCTGGAAGACATCGGCACGACCCGCGGCACCGCGAACTTCACCGTCCGGGGCGTCGGCATCAACAGCTCGATTCCGTCGATCGATCCGGCGGTGGGCGTGTTCGTCGACGGCATGTACCTCGGCATCAACAGCGGCGTCGTGCTCGACATGTTCGACGTGTCGGCGATAGAAGTGCTGCGCGGTCCGCAAGGCTTGCTCTTCGGCAGGAACGTGACCGGCGGCGCCGTACTCATACACACGACGCGTCCCGCCGATGAGTTCAGCATTAACGCGAAGGTGGCGGCCGAGACGGGGCTGAACCAGTTCTACTCGGCCGTCGTCTCCGGCCCGCTCAGCGAGGCGTCCGGCGGAAAGCTGGCCGTGTACCACAACAGCGACGACGGTTGGCATCGCAATCTCCTGACCGGGCAGGAACACGGCGCGGCCGACACCACGCTGGTGCGCGGCGCCTACGAGTTCGCTCCCGGCGGCAACTGGGACGCGATCCTGCGCTACGAACATGGCGAGTCGGACGGTGACGGACCGGCGTCGCAGAACGCCGGGCTGTTCAGCGAAGAGAGCTTCGACTTCTCGATCGACGAGCCGGGCTTCTACGATGCCGAGTGGGACCAGGCGATCCTGGAAGCGTCCGTCGATGTCGAGTTCGGCGACGGCGAGATCGTCAATATCCTGGGTTACCGCCAGTACAGCAACCACACGCTCGGCGATATCGACGCCTCGCCGCTCTTCATCTTCCATGCCCTGTCGACCACCGACCACACCCAGTGGACGAACGAGCTGCGCTATTCCGGCTCCTTCGACAACGTCTACCTGACGACCGGCATTTTCTACATGCAGCAGGATCTCGCTTATTTCGAGCAGCGTCTCATTCCGCCGGCGGGCCTGGACATTACCGGCGGCGGTTTCCAGGACATGAACTCCGTCGGGGTCTTCACGCAGGCGGATATCGGGCTCACCGATGAAATCACGCTGAATCTCGGCGCACGCTACGACCGTGAAGAAAAGGACGCGGAGATCGCCGCCCTGCCTTTGAACATGTGCCTGCTCGGCGTCGGTTGTTCGAATTTCGACCTCGTCGATACCCGCACCTGGAACGCCTTCACGCCGAAGATCGGCTTGCAGGTGCATCCGGACGAGACGACGCAGATGTATGCCTTCTGGACCCGCGGCTACCGCAGCGGCGGCTACAACATGCGGCACACAGCCGTCCTGATCCCGAACCAGTCGTTCGACCAGGAGGAGCTGACGTCCATGGAGGTGGGCCTCAAGAAGGATTTCGCGGAAGGCCGGCTCCGGCTGAACGCGGCGGCCTACTACAACACGTTCGACGACATGCAACGTGAGGTAAACCTGTCGGATCCGGTGGTGGGTGTCGTGCAGATCATTCGAAATACCGCGGATGCGACGATTACGGGCTTCGACATGGAGTTCAGCGCCGCGCTCACGGACTCGCTTTTCCTGCAGACTAGCCTCGGCTACGTCGACGGAAGCTACGACGAAGTCCTCTTCGACATTTCCGGTGACGGCGAGGTGAACGCGGTAGACGAGAATCTCGAGATTCCCCGCCTCGCCCCCTGGTCCTACGGCGCCCAGCTCACCTACCAGGCGGAGCTCCCGATGGGCACGCTCACGATCCAGGGCAGCGGCTACCATCGGGATGATTCGTTCTACACCGACAATAATGCGGGGAGGCTGCGCGGTGCCGACATGTTCAACGTCAACGTCAGCGTCGGGTTCATGGACGACCAGCTGATTGTCTCCGCCTTCGGCAAGAACCTGAAAGACGAAGTCACGATCGGCGGCGATACGCAACTGCCGCCCAACTTCCCCGGCGGGCCGTTGTTCCCGGTGCCGACGCTGGCCGGCGACGGCGCCACGTTCTCGCCGCTCAACAAGGGTCGTGTCTGGGGCGCCGAGGTCCAGTACCGCTTCGAATAGAGCGGCACCGCTGGCGGGCTCCGCACCGGGAGCCCGCCTCGCGGTCAGCCACCTTCATCGGCAATTTGCACGATCTGCTTGCCGATCTTGTTTCCCTTGAGCATGTCGATGAACGCTGCAGGTGCGTTCTCGAGCCCCTGCACGACGGTTTCGCGGTAACGCAGCTTGCCTTCTGAGAGCCACTGCGCAGCTTTGCCGACGTACTGCTTGCAGGCGTTCGGGTAGTCGGTGACGATGAAACCCCGAATGGTCAGCCGCTTGCCGATGACGCTCATCATGCCGCGCGGGCCGGGTTCGGCGCGCTCGTCGTTGTAGTTCGCCACCATTCCGCACAAGACGATGCGGCCGTAGTTCCGCATGTTCCATAGCGCCGCTTCGAAGATCTCGCCGCCGACGTTCTCGAAGTTCACGTCGATGCCTTTCGGGCAGACCTCGCCGATGCTCTTCGCCAGTGACAGGCTGTTGCGATAGTTGAACGCCGCGTCGAAGCCGAACTCGCTTTTCAGCAGCGCTACCTTTTCCTCGGAGCCGGCGCAGCCGGCGACGCGGCAGCCGTGGAGCTTTGCGAGTTGCCCCGCAATGCTGCCGACCGCGCCCGAGCCCGCCGACACGAACACCGTTTCGCCCGCGCGCGCCCGGCCGATCTCGAACAGCCCGACCCAGGCCGTCATGCCCGGCATACCGAGGACGCCGAGGTGGTACGAGCGCGGAACATCGACGTCCGGCAGCTTGTAAAGCCCCTGGCCGTGGGAAAGGGAGTACTCCTCCCAGCCGAGCATCCCGTTGATCCAGTCGCCGGCCTGGAAGCCCGGATTCCGGCTTTCGACGACCTGGCCGACGACGCCGGCCTGCAGGACCTCGCCGAGCCTGAACGGCGGCACGTAGGACTTCGCGTCGTTCATGCGGCCGCGCATATACGGATCGAGCGAGAGGTAGACGTTACGCACCAGGAGCTCGCCTTCGGAGATCGCCGGTACTTGCGCTTCCACCAGCTCGAAATTCGCCTCGCCGACCCAGCCCGAGGGGCGCGAAGCGAGACGGATCTGGCGATTGCTTGCGGCGG
>DATABW010000365.1:0-3344 GCA_036259375.1 Woeseiaceae bacterium | reverse complement strand
GGCCGGCTTCTTCTTCGTAATCGCTGAAGCGGACCGTCCAGTCCCGCTGCTCGAGCCGGGCGAGGCGGCCGTCGCCGGTGAACTCCGTCGCCGCCGGGCTCGCCGGATCGGGCAGCCCGAGCGCCCAATAGCGGAGGCTCGCCACCGGCAAGGTCCAGCCGTACATCTCCCGAAGCTCCTCATCGGCATCCTCGAGCCGATGCACCTTGCCGTCGTTGTCGGTCACGGTGACGGTGTCGCCGTCACCTTCCATCCGCACCTTGCCGATGCCGAGGGGACCGCTGACGGCTGCATGGAACAGGTTGCCCTGCTGCTGCCAGCTCAGGTTGGCGTTGAAGCCTTCGTCGCCGGCGCTGACGCCGATGCGACCTTTGAATTCCCAGTCGTCGATGCGTGAGAGGACGGCGCGCCGCGTCTCCCAGTCCGGCATCGGCGGCAGCTCGATGCCCCGCTGTACCGCGCAACCGGAGAGCAGTAACAGCGGCAGGAGCGCGCGCGCGAGTAGCGGCTTAACCGTCGTCGGGGAAGGCGCGCTCACGAACGCGCTCCAGCATTTCGTTCTCGGGGAAGAGCTTTTCCGCGTCGGCGAGCGCCGTCTTCGCTTCCTCGGTGCGGCCGAGCTTCCACAGGACTTCGACGATGTGCGCCGCGACTTCCGGGTCTTTCAGGATGTCGTACGCCCGCTCGAGCTCCACCAGCGCCTGGTCGAGCTTGCCCTGGCGATAGAGCACCCAGCCCCAGCTGTCGATGATTGCGCCGCTGTCGGGCTCGAGCTCCAGTGCCTTCTTGATCAGGCGTTCGGCCTCCCTGTAGCGGTCGGTGCGATCCGCCAGTGTGTACCCCAGCGCATTCAGGGTGAGCGGGCTGTCGGGCCAGCGGTCCACGCCTTCGCGGTACAGGTCGATTGCATCGTCGACGCGCCCCATGCGCAGCATCAGTTCCGCCTTGCCGAGCAGCGGCGTTTCGCTGTCCGGGCGGTACTCGATGACGCGGTCGTACAGGTCGAGAGCCTCCTCATGGCGCCCCAGCGTGCCGAGTAGCTGGGCGCGCGCTTCCATCATGTCGATGGCGTGAGCGGGATGCGTCTCGCCGAAATCCTGCAGGTGTTGCAGGGCCTGTTCCGGCTTGCCCTGCTCCAGCATGAGCGCGCCTGCGCGGCGCTGCGCCGCGACGGCATTCGCTCCGCTGATCACCTGCGAGTACAGCGCCGCGGCATCTTCGTGTTCCAGCCGGCGGTCCGCAATCCGCGCGAGGTAGAACAGCGCGTCCATCGTGTACTGCCCGGTGCTCAGCAGGTCCTGGAAATCGGACCAGGCCGCGTCGAGGTGATCGTTGCGGAAATTGATGATGGCCATCAGGCGCAGCGCGTCGCTGCGTGCCGGCTGTTCGAGCAGGATCTGGTTGACCTGGCTCAGCGCATCGTCGTCGCGATCGGCAGCGAGGTACATCACCGCGAGCTCGAGCCTCGCTTCGGGATCCGGATCGGGATTGTCACCGACCAGGCGCGCGGTGTAGTCGATCGCGGCATCGTGTTCGCCTTCGAGCAACAGGGAACGCGCATACAGCAGGGACGGCTGTATCCAGTCCGGCTCGAGCTCCAGCGCCTTCTCGGCACGTTTGCGAGCCTCTTTGCTGTCGTCGGCCTGCAGCGCCATGACGCCGACCGCGTAATTCGCCCACGCGGAATCTTCGTACGGCTCCGCCAGCTCGCTCATCAGCCACTGGCCGTCTTCGGGATCCTCTTCCGAGAGGAACGGAATCAGCGCCACCAGCCGTTCCTCGGGCGGCGCGCCGCCGCGCTCCAGCAGCTTCCGGAAACTGCGGTGGGAATCGCGAAGATCACCGTTGCGCAGCTGCAGTTGCGCCAGGTAAAGCAGCGCCTCGTCGCTCTTCCCGTCCAGCTCGACCCAGCGTTCGGCCGATTCCAGTGCGTCTTCGGTGAATCCGTAGGTATAGGAAATCTGGGTCGCCTGCCGCGCGATCTCGACGTCGTCGCTTTCCGCCGCGGCCTCCCGGTATTCCTCGGAGGCGAGCTTGTAGTCCTTGCGCTGCAGCGCGATTTCCGCCTGCAGGAGGTGCGCGTCCGCTTCTTCGCTTGCCTCGTCGTCGGCGAAGGCCGGGGCGGGAGGACCGAGGCCCAGGAGGACAACCAGCCCGAGCGCGGCCAGGCGCTTCATCGTCAGGTTTGCGGTCATCGAGTTTGAGGGATCAAAGGGGACAGAGACAGGAAACGGCGGCATCAGTTCGCTTATGATACGCGGAAACCTCCTGCCGGGGCATAAACCGGACACCCAGCCCGGACACGGAACGCGCGAAAATGGATGTTGCAGCCGAAACACGGACAGCACGCACAGCACTATCGGCACGAACTCCGGAACGCACGATGCCGCTGCACATACTCGGGCTGAACCATACCACCGCGCCTGTCGAGATCCGGGAGCAGCTCATTTTTGCGGGCCAGGATGCGGCGCGCGCGCTCTCCGAGGTCGCAGCACTCCCCGGGATCCGCGAAGCGGTCGTGCTATCCACCTGTAATCGAACGGAATTGTACGTGGCGGCAGAGGCCGGCGGCCCGGCCGCCCTGCGCGCGTGGCTGCTCGCCGACCAGAAGCTATCGTCCGCGGCGGAGCAGGCGCTGTTCACCCTGGACGGCGACGACGCCATCCGGCACCTGTTCCGCGTCGCCTGCGGACTGGATTCGATGGTGCTCGGCGAACCGCAGATCCTCGGCCAGCTGAAGGATGCCTACCGCCTTGCCGAGCAGTCGGGCACCGTGGCGGCGCAGCTCGGCCGGCTCTTTCGGCACACGTTTTCCGTTGCGAAAAAGGTGCGCACGGAAACGGGGATCGGCAACAGCCCGGTTTCCGTCGCGTATGCCGCGGTCACGCTCGCCGGGCAGTTCTTCACCGGGTTCGCGAAGCACACGGCGCTGCTCATCGGCGCCGGCGCGACGGTCGAGCTGGTTGCCCGGCACCTGCAAGGCAAGGACATCGGGCGGCTCTTCGTCGCGAACCGGGACATCGGCCGCGCGCAGGAGCTCGCCGGGCGTTTCGGCGCGTTCGCATTGCCGCTGTCGGCTCTGGACGGCACGCTGCCGGACGCGGACATCGTGATCAGCTCGACGGCGAGCCCTGCGCCGATCATCACCTACGAGGCCGTTCGCGCGACATCGAGCCGCAGGTCGTCGATCGTGAACAGGTAGACGTCCTCGAGCTGCGCGACCTGCGGCTCGATGTCGCGCGGCACGGCGATGTCGACCATGAAAATCGGCTTGCGCCGCCGCGCTCGCAGTGCCGCGCGAACGGCCTCGAAGGTGATGATCGGCGCAGGGCTCGCCGTCGAGC
>DATABW010000364.1:0-5082 GCA_036259375.1 Woeseiaceae bacterium | reverse complement strand
TGGCAGCAATACCGCCGTTGGGTATCCAAAGCGCCTGCGCCGCGTACTCGCCGCAGCAGCATCGATCCTGCCCTCTACACGTGGAAGGGATACAGGAGTTGGGCCAAGCAAGTAAAGCGCAACTGGTCGGATACCTGACCTGACCGGATCGGCAGGGGCGCGACTTCAGCTGGGGTTTCTTCCTGGTAATTGCCCGTCGATCCGTCATTATCTTTCCTCGATCGGTACAGCCCCTGCTCTCGCGTCACAAAAGGCGCTCGCAATCACCTCCGAAATGAAGCTGTGATGCGCCTCACGGCACTCTGATCGTGCAGCGACTATAGTTCGATCCACTGACTAACGAGCTTGCGACCATCGGTATGTCACACAAAAACGAACCGTCTTTAGAGACTCTGAAAAGCGAATCGGCGCGGCAGCGCTGGGAACTTTTTCACCGCGCGATCGCCACCGCCAAGCGCTCCAACACGAGCGCGATGCAGGAGGCCGAGCGATCCGCGAGCTCCGACACCGACACGGAGTCGGAGAAGCCGGAAACGCAACTGTCAGTGGCGCGTTGACCCGGCGCGACTGAGGACAGGGGCCGTGACATTACACCGCGGGCGCTGTATCTTCAGAGATGATGCCAGCGACGCCAGGGAGGGTGAAGCGTGGAACGGGTGATGCAGTATCTGGATGACGTCGAAGACTTCTTCTATGCCGTCGCGCTCGCTGCCGGGCGCATCGCCGGCGCATTACAGGCTCTCGCAGTGATGGCCGCCTCGGTTGCGCTGCAGATCGGCGCCTTGCTGCTCGCGCTTGCGCAGCCGCCGCTCGGCCTCGCCGTCGCCTCCATACTCTCCGTAACGCTCCTCTACCGTACCGTCGTCAGCCAGCATCCCAGGATTCCGGCCTAGAACGGCGTCATTCGCGCCGCGTTCCCGTCCCACGAAGCTCCGCTCGCGGGGAGCCCCTCATCGGCGGCAGTCTCCGATCTGCACTTGAAATTCCCGCAGCCGACACTATCGTGTCTGCCCCACCACGCCGAGAGTGAGGGCAATGGCTGAAGTGACGACGCGCGAGACACGGGGATTCCAGACCGAGGTGCGGCAACTGCTGCATCTCATGATCCATTCTCTTTACAGCAACAAGGAAATTTTCCTGCGCGAACTGATCTCGAACGCCTCGGACGCAACCGACAAGCTGCGGTTCGAGGCGCTCGCGTCACCGGAGTTGCTCGGCGACCAGCCGGACCTGCGGATCCGGGTGGTGTTCGACCCCAAAGCACGCACCATTTCAGTCATTGACAATGGCATCGGAATGTCCCGCGACGAGATCGTCACCAACCTCGGCACCATTGCGAAATCGGGCACGGGCGAGTTCCTGCAGCAGATGACGGGAGACGCCAAAAAGGATGCGCAACTGATTGGTCAGTTCGGCGTCGGTTTCTATTCGGCATTCATTGTCGCCGACCGGGTCGAAGTCGAGACGAGGCGAGCCGGCCTCCCGGCCAGTGATGCCGTGCGCTGGGAGTCGGATGGGCAGGGCGAGTTCACGGTCGAGGGTGTCTCACGCGAGAAGCGCGGCACCCGCGTCACCTTGCACCTGAAGAAGGCCGAGAAGGAGTTCTGCGAAGCGGCGCGGCTCGACACCCTCATACGAAAGTACTCCGATCATATCGGCGTGCCGGTTTATCTCAGTGAAGCCGGCAAAGAAGAAGACGACGCGAAACCGGTGAACACGGCCACGGCGCTCTGGACGCGGCCGCGCACGGAGATCACGGATGACGAGTACAAGTCGTTCTACAAGCACCTGTCGCACGATTTTTCGGATCCGTTGTGCTGGAGCCACAATCGCGTGGAGGGCAAAAAGGAGTACACGAGCCTCCTCTACATTCCCGAACACGCACCTTTCGATCTGTGGAATCGGGATGCGCCGAGAGGCCTGAAGCTATACGTGCAGCGCGTATTCGTCATGGACCAGGCCGAACAGTTCCTGCCGCTTTACCTGCGCTTCGTGAAAGGCGTGATCGATTCGGCGGACCTGCCCCTCAACGTATCCCGCGAGATGCTGCAGCAGAATCGGGAACTCGAGTCCATCCGGAGTGCCTTGACGCGGCGGGTCCTCGGCATGCTAGGCAAGCTCGCGTCGAAAGAGCCGGAGAAATACGCGAAGTTCTGGCGTGAGTTCGGCCAGGTGCTGAAGGAGGGCATCGTTGAAGATCCGCAGAACGCCGACAAAATCGCCGGGCTACTGCGCTTCGCGAGCACGCATAAGGATTCCGAGGGCCAGGATCATTCCCTGGCGGACTACGTGGCGCGCGCAGATGCGAGCCAGGACAAGATCTACTATTTACTGGCCGACAGTTACGCGACGGCGAGCTCCAGCCCGCACCTGGAGCAACTGCGTCAAAAGGGCATCGAAGTGCTGTTGCTGACGGACCGCATCGACGCCTGGATCGTCGACCACCTGCCTGAATACGAAGGGAAAAAGCTGCACGACGTCGGCCGCGGGAATCTCGCCCTGCCGGAAGGCGACGGCGAGCTGACCCAGCAGACGAGGAACGAGGAGCACAAGCCGCTGTTGAAGAAAATTCGTAAAACGTTGAAGGATCGGGTGACGGATGTGAACGTCAGTCTCAGGCTGGTGGACTCCCCGGCCTGCGTCATCAGCAGCGCTGACGACCTCGCGCCCCAGATGCGCCGGCTCCTGGAAGCGACCGGACAGAAACTGCCGGACTCAAAGCCGGTGCTCGAGATCAACATAGAGCATCCGCTGGTCCAGAAGCTCTCTGCCGAAACCGAGGAGCGCCGCTTCGAAGCGCTTTCGAACGTGATCCTCGATCACGCGCTGCTCGCGGAGGGCGCGCAGCTCGACAATCCCGCCGCCTATGTCCGCCGTATGAACGAGCTGCTGCTGGAGTAGTCTTCTACAGCTCATGCGCCGCATCTGCACCACGAAGTCGCAGGCGTACCGGCGTGGCCCGCATCCGCCCGCAGCGGCACTATAATGAGCAGAGCGACCGCCAACCTCATCCGAGGGCAATAGAGGCCAATCATGAGCAGCGAAGCGAACCGTGACGATGAACTGAAGAGCCGCTTGACCGATGAGCAATATCGCGTCACGCAGGAAAAAGCCACCGAACGGCCGTTTACCGGCCGCTGGCTCGACAACAAGGAAGACGGCACCTATCGTTGCGTCGTCTGCCGCGCCGAGCTGTTCAGTTCCGAACACAAATTCGAATCCGGCTCCGGCTGGCCCAGCTTCTGGCTGGCACTCGCCGGGGAGAACGTGCGCACCGTTCCCGATACGAGCCACGGTATGGTTCGTCAGGAGGTTGTGTGCAGCCGCTGTGGCGCGCACCTGGGGCACCTGTTCGACGACGGGCCGCAACCCACGGGCCTTCGCTATTGCATCAATTCCGCGTCGCTCGACTTCGACAAGACGAGCTGACGACCCTTCCCTTCATTACAAAAGGCAAACTCAATGAACCGGAACAGCTTTATGGCAGCCCTGGTGTCCCTGCTGCTCGCCGCCTGCGGCGATCCCGCTCAAGATGGCGGCGAAGAAGCGGCGTCGGATGCCGAACCTGGCCGCGCCGCCTCGAACCCGCAGGTCCCGGAAGACACGGCAAGCGGGGAGCCGTCGCCGGCCGGTGGCGCGAGCGGCGCTGCGCCGGGCGAGTCGACCCAGCTCGTGCCGGGCCTGACCATGCGCGTGCTGCAGGCCGGCAGCGGCGAAACCGCCGAGCCGGGGCAGCTTGCCGTGGTGCATTACACCGGCTGGCTTTACGATCCAGAGTCCAATGACAATCGAGGCACGAAGTTCGACAGCTCCGTCGATCGCGGGGAGCCGTTCGAGTTTCCGCTAGGCGGCGGCGCGGTGATCGAAGGCTGGGACCGTGGCGTCGCCGGCATGCAGGTCGGGGAAGTGCGCGAGCTGACCATCGCACCGGAGCTGGCGTACGGCGAGCGCGGCGCGGGTGGCGTCATCCCGCCGGGCGCGACCCTGGTATTCGAGGTCGAGCTGCTCGACGTGCGCGGGTAGGAGTGCCTAGGCGGGGTCCGGGCTTTCGCAATACAGCAGGGCCCGCGCCTGGCCGATCCAGTCCTCACGATAGATGCGGCTGCGCAGACCGCGCAGGCGTTCGGCAATGCGATCGATGTCGTATTCGCTGATACCCGCGATTTGCTCGAGGCGGAAGATGCCGAGCTCGTTTAGCGTCTTTTCGATTGCGGGGCCGACTCCCTTGATTTGCTTCAGGTCGTCGCCGGAGCGCGGCTCCGAGGTTTCGTTGTACTGGTCGTTGGACGCGTCCTGGAGCAGCTCGACGTCGTCCCGGTCGATCGGCTCGATTTGCGTCTCATCGGGTCGCGTCAGCACCTCGAGCTCGGCGATGCGGTTGGTCGCGCGATCCAGTTCCGCCTGCAGCGCGTCGAGTTTCACCTGGAGCTCGGCCGCCTGCCGGTCCCGCTCGCGGAACTTCTCCACCAGCGGCGGCAGGCGGGCCTGCCACTTGCTGAGCTGCCGGCTCAGGCGAAAGATTTTTTCGTCCTTTGCCCTGAGTGCCTGCTCCTGCCCGGCCCGGCGAGCCTCGCCATCCTCCAGCTCCTTCCTCAGCGAGTCTCGCTGCTCGGCGAGTGTGCCGAGATTTTCGCGGGCTTCGCGGATCCGTCGCTGCAACTCCTCCCGGCCCGCGAGCGTATCCCTCAGTGTGGCGGACAGCTCCCGGGTGCGATTCGAGGAGTCGTTGCTGACGGCGTGGTACTCGCTGACCTGCTGCATCAGTCCCTTGTTCTGTTCGACGAGCCGGTCGTTCTCCGCCTGCCGGGCGTCCAGCTGCTCCTGCCAGCCCTCGTTGATGGCGAATTTTTCTCGCGCCGCGCGGCTGCTCCGAAGCCACCAGCCGAGCACGGCGCCCGCTGCGAACAGCGATGCGAGTATTGCCAGATGAACGGTTGTAAACTCAGGCATCTGTCGAATTCCACGGCCCTTCACGGGCCCCAATTGCCTTAATGATGCCAGCCGAATGCAGCCAATTTAGCCAATTGCGTCACTTATTTCGCCTGTCATGGCGGTAAAGGGACTCCCCAAAACGGAGCAGGT
>DATABW010000363.1:0-4388 GCA_036259375.1 Woeseiaceae bacterium | reverse complement strand
CGATATAGAGAATCGCGGGGGCGTCGGCGGCTTCCGCGCGCACGCAATGCGATTCCCAGATCTTGTCGATTATGGTTCGAGGCATCGGCTTCAGGTCAAAGGGCGGTATCGAGGACTTCCACTCGCGCCGAGCTGTGCAGGTGGTCGAGCCACCCCCACCGATCCTTCGTGCGTCCGTCGAACAGGCCGAAGAACTTCTCCTGCAGCGCCGCGGTGATGGGTCCGCGCGCGCCGCTGCCGACGGAATGACGGTCGACCGAGCACACCGGGGTGATCTCGGCGGCGGTGCCGGTGAAGAAGACCTCGTCCGCGAGATACAGCAGCTCGCGCGGCAGGGGTTGCTCTACGACCGTCAAGCCCGCGTCGGCGGCGAGCTGCAGGACCGTATCGCGCGTGATGCCCATCAGGATCGACGCTGCGGCGGGCGGCGTGAAGAGCACGCCCTTGCGCACGATGAAGAGGTTCTCGCCGCTGCCTTCGCTCAGCGTGCCGTCGGCGGCGAGCGCGATGCCTTCGGCATAGCCGTTGCGCCTCGCTTCCATCGCAACGAGCTGGCTGTTGAGGTAGTTGCCCCCGGCTTTCGCCGCGGTGGGGAAGGTGTTGGGCGCCGCCCGGTTCCAGCTCGAAACACAGGCGTCGATGCCATGTGCCAGGCTTTCCTCGCCCAGGTACTCGCCCATCTCCATCGCCGCAATCATCACTTCCACCGGCGAACCCGGTACCGGGCAGACGCCGACACCTCCCACGCCCCGCATCACAAGGGGCCGCAGGTAGGCGGAGGCCAGCCCGTTCTCGAGCACCGCGTCGCGGCAGCCGCGCACGATCTCGTCGGGGGTGAACGGAATCGTCATGCGATAGATCCCCGCCGAGGCGAACAGGCGCTCGACGTGGTCGGCAAGCCGGAAGATAGCCGGGCCGTCCGGGGTTGCGTAACAGCGTATGCCCTCGAATACCGAGGAACCGTAGTGCAGCGCATGCGTCATCACGTGCACCTTGGCGTCTGCCCAGGGGATGAGATCGCCGTTGAACCAGATGTACCTGGACGTTTTCATGCCTGGGTATCCAGGATCGCCATTTCCGGCTCCGGCTTCTCGAGCGCCCTCCGGCGTTCGATGCGATTGATCACGTCCACCAGAGCCAGGGCGCTGGCCTCGAGGACGTCCGTGCTGGCGGCTCGGCCGCAGAATTCACGTCCATCGCAGAGCACGTCCACGCGCGCTTCGCCCTGGGCATCCTCGCCGGTCGAGAGCGAGCGCACGTGGTACTCACGCAACGTGAGCGGGGTGGCGGTGGCGCGTTCGATTGCGGCGAAGATCGCGTGCACCGGTCCGTCGCCGACCGCCGCCTCCTGCACAGTCCGGCCGTCCTCGTGGGCCAACCGCACGCTCGCAGAGGGGACGGCCTCGCGTCCGATCGCGCCCTGGCTTTGCAGCGCGATCACACGCCACGGCCCCTGCTCGCTGCCCGTCGCGCCGAGCACGATGGCTTCGAGATCGGCGTCGAACACTTCCTTTTTTCGGTCGGCCAGCGCCTTGAAACGTGCGAAGACCTGGTTCAGCGAGGCCTCGTCCAGCACGAAACCGAGGCCCTTCAGGCGGCCCGCCAATGCCGCGCGACCGCTGTGCTTGCCCAGCACCAGCTGCGACTGCGGTACGCCCACGTCTTCCGGAGCCATGATTTCGTAGGTCTCGCGGTTGCGGAGCATTCCGTGCTGGTGGATGCCGCTTTCGTGCGCGAAGGCGTTCTCGCCGATGATCGCCTTGTTGCGCGCCACTACGCTGCCGGTCAGGGTCACCAGCCGGCGTGAGACCGGATACAGCCGCTCCGTGCGGATTCGCGTACCGACGCCGTAGTGCCCGGCGCGCGTACGCAGCGCCATCACGATCTCCTCCAGCGCCGCGTTGCCGGCGCGCTCGCCGATGCCGTTGACGGTGCATTCGACCTGGCGCGCGCCGTTCTCGATCGCCGCCAGCGAGTTCGCCACCGCCAACCCGAGGTCGTCGTGGCAGTGGCAGCTCAGCACCGCGCGCTCGATGCCGCGCACCGTCGCGCGCAGATGCGCGAACAACGCCGCATATTCGGCCGGCACCGCGTACCCGACGGTGTCGGGCACGTTCAGCGTGGACGCGCCGGCCTCGACCGCGGCACTGAAGACCTCCGCCAGGTAGTCGGGATCGGAGCGCGAGGCGTCCTCGGCCGAGAACTCCACGTCGTCGACATAGCGCCGCGCCAGCGCCACGGCCTCACCGGCCGCATCCAGCACTTCCGCACGGCTCTTGCGCAGCTTTGCCGCGAGATGCAGGTCGCTGGTGGCGATGAAGACGTGGATGCGGGGTGCCTCGGCACCTTCGAGCGCGGCCGCGGCGCGCTCGATGTCGTGGCGATGGCAGCGTGCAAGCGCCGCCACGCCGCTGCCACGTACGCTACGCGCGATTGCCTGCACGGCGGCGAAGTCGTCCGGGCTGGCGGCCGCGAACCCCGCCTCCAGCGTGTCGACACCGAGCTCGGCCAGGGCTCGCGACATCGTGAGCTTCTGTGCCCGCGTCATGGAGCACCCCGGCGACTGCTCTCCGTCCCGCAACGTCGTATCGAAGATGCGTACCCGGTCGCTCATCGAATCACTCGCGCCGCGATGTGCGGCTGGCAGTGCATATCGAGTGTCGCTTCCAGCACATCGTGCAGCCGCTCGACCTGCCGCAGCAGCACATCCACGGGCCTGTCGTCGGAGGCCAGGGTCAAGGACAACTGCGTGCCAGTCGGTGTGGAGCGCGTAGTAATCGTGCCGAGCCGAAACCCGCGCCGTTCGACCAGGCCCAGGAGGCGCACCAGGGCGCCTTCGCGGTCCGCCAGCAACAGCTTCAGCTCAGGCATGTTCGTGCTCCCGGCGCGGTGAGGTGGGGGCGAAAGCGGGGCAGTTCGGGCAATGTCGAGGCGATCGGCGTTCACGGTTGCTTCTCCATCATCTCGTGGTTCGCGGTGTTGGGCGGAACGAGCGGCCACACGTTGGCCCTCGGGTCAATTTTCACGTGCAGGAAATACGGCCCGTCCGCGTCCAGCATCGTCCGCAGCGCGGTCTCGACCTGGTCGCGCCGTTCGATGCTCGCAGCCGGAATACCGAAGGCGCGCGCGACTTCGGCGAAGTCCGGGTTGTCGCTGAGATCGATCTCGGAGTATCGCTCAGCGAAGAACAGCTCCTGCCATTGGCGCACCATGCCGAGCGAGCTGTTGTCGAGCAGGATGATCTTGACCGCCACGCCGTAGCGGCGCAGCGTGGCGAGCTCCTGGATATTCATCATGATCGAGCCGTCGCCGCTGACGCAGACGACCTCGGCTTGCGGGTTGCCGAGCTTCGCGCCCATGGCCGCGGGCAGTCCGAAGCCCATCGTACCCAGTCCGCCGCTGGTCAGGTGCCGGTGAATGGCGCGATGGATGCAGTGTTGCGCCACCCACATCTGGTGCTGGCCGACGTCGCAGGTAACCACCGTGTCGCGCGGCGCGATCTCGCTCAGCCGGCGCAGCAGGGCGGGACCGTAGATGTCTTCGCCCGGGGAATCGTAACGCGGTTGCGACTCCCGTCGCAGTGTCTCGCAGTGCGCCTGCCAGGCGCCGATCTCGGGGCGGCAGTCGAGCTGCGGCAGGATTGTCTTCAGGTCGCCGACGATATGAACCTGCGCGTAACGCAGCTTGGACACTTCGGCCGCATCGGTGTCGAGATGAATGACCCTGGCGTTCGGCGCAAATTCGGCCAGCTTGCCTGTGGCGCGGTCGTCGAAGCGCGCGCCCACCACGATCAGCAGGTCGCATCCCTGCACCGCGAGATTCGCCGCCCTGCTGCCGTGCATCCCGAGCATGCCGAGGAACCGGGAATCATCGGTCGGCACGCCGCCCAGGCCCTTGAGCGTGCTCACCACCGGAATGCCGGTGTCGCTGACGAGCTTGCGCAGGGCATCCTCGGCACGCGCCAGTCCGGCGCCGTAGCCCGTGTAGAACACCGGGCGCCGGCTCGCGGCGATCAGGGTGCGGGCGCGTTGCACCGCCGTTCGGTCGACCGGCGGTGTGACGACCGCTTCCGGGGTATCGAAGCGCGGCAGTTCCACCACCGCGCTGGCGATATCCTTGGGCAGGTCGATCAGCACCGGCCCCGGGCGGCCTTCGCGCGCAATGCGGAACGCTTCGCGTACGGTAGCCGCGATCCGGGTCGCGTCGCGCACGATGAAGCTGTGTTTCACGACCGGCAGGGTGATACCGAAGATGTCGACTTCCTGGAAAGCATCCGTGCCCATCAGGTTCGTCGCCACCTGTCCCGTGATCGCTACCATCGGCACGGAATCGAGGAAGGCATCGGCGATGCCGGTGACGAGGTTCGTCGCACCCGGTCCGCTGGTCGC
>DATABW010000362.1:0-4870 GCA_036259375.1 Woeseiaceae bacterium | reverse complement strand
GGAATACGCCCTCGTCGAGGCTGTCCAGGCTGACGGTCACGCGGTGCAGTCCGGCCTCGGCAAGTCGAGCAGCGTTGGCGGCGAGCAAGCTGCCGTTGGTGGTCAGCGCCAGGTCTTCGACGCCCGGCAATACGGCCAGCTGCCGCACCAGGTCCGCCACCTTCTTGTCGAGCAGCGGCTCACCGCCCGTCAACCGCAGCTTGCTGACCCCGAGGCCGACGGCGACTTTCACGATGCGCGCAATCTCGCCGTGCGTCAGCAGCTGCTGCCGTTTCAGGAACTGGTAGTCCGCGTTGAACTCCGATTCCGGCATGCAGTAAGGACAGCGGAAGTTGCAGCGATCGAGCAGCGAAATACGCAGGTCGTGCAGCGGCCGACCGCGCGTGTCCACGAGGCCGCGCGCAGCGTCTGGCGGCGCTTTCCGGGGGTTTGCAATGGCGGTCATGGCGTCATTTTGCACGAATCCGCGGCTTGCGGGTATGCGGCTTTCGCGTAATGGTAATCTTGGCGCATGAACATCGATTTTTCCGACGAAGAGCTGGCATTCCGCGAGGAAGTACGACAGTTCCTGCGGGACCGATACCCGGACAGCCTGCGCGCAAAACAGCTCGCCGGGACGCCCTTGTCGAAGGAAGACATCGTCCGCTGGCAAAAGATCCTCTACGAGCGCGGTTGGGCCGCCGTGAACTGGCCGGTCGAATACGGTGGTACCGGCTGGTCGGCGGTCCAGAAGTACATTTTCGCGAACGAGCTGGCGGCGGCGAACGCGCCCGAAATGATCCCCTTCGGGGTCAAGATGGTCGCGCCGGTCATCTACACTTTCGGTAACGAAGCCCAAAAAGCACGCTTCCTGCCCGACATCCTGGCAAGCAACGTCTGGTGGTGCCAGGGCTATTCGGAACCCGGGGCGGGGTCGGATCTTGCGTCGCTGAAGACGAGGGCGGAGCGGCGCGGCGATCGTTACATCGTGAACGGCACGAAGACCTGGACAACCCTGGGCCACTTCGCCGACTGGATCTTTTGCCTCGTTCGTACGCAGACGGACGTCGCGCGCCGCCAGGGGGGAATCAGTTTCCTGCTGATCGATATGCAGACACCCGGCGTCACCGTGCAGCCTATCATCACGATCGAAGGCGAGCGCGAGGTGAACGAGGTTCATTTCGAGGACGTCGAGGTGCCGGCGGAGAACCTGGTCGGCGAAGAAGGCAAGGGCTGGACGTACGGCAAGGTGCTGCTGCAGCACGAGCGCACCAACATTGCCGGCGTCGCCCGCTCCAAGTACCGGCTGAACCGCCTGAAGGAGAAGACCGGCTCGTCCGTGGACGGCGGCCGGCCGATGCTGGAGGACCGCAACTTCGCGCGGCGGCTGGCGGCGCTCGAAATCGAGCTGCAGGCGCTCGAATTTACCGAGCTGCGGACGCTGGCGGCCGTCGCGGTCGGGAAGGCGCCGGGGCCGGAGTCATCGATCCTGAAAATAAAGGGCACGGAAGTGCAGCAGATGCTCGACGCCCTGTTCGTCGAGGCCGCGGGTTACTACGCCCTCCCCTATGTGCCGGGGCAGTATCACGCCGACCTCCCCGAGGACGCCCGGGTCGGCCATGCCTGGCAGACGTTGTCGTCGATGCGCTACTTCAACAATCGCAAAGCCTCGATTTACGGCGGCTCGAACGAGATCCAGAAAAACATCGTCGCGAAGCACGTTCTCGGGCTTTGAGGGAGCCGGGAAAGCGTCATGGACTTCTCGCTTACCGATGAGCAGTCGATGCTCGCCGACAGCGTCGAGCGCTTCATCGACAACGACTATGATTTCGATACCCGCCAGCGGATCGCGGCCAGCGAGGACGGGTACAGTCGGGAAGTGTGGGAGTCGTTCGCCGAGCTCGGCTGGACCGCCATGCTGTTCAGCGAGTCGGACGGCGGCCTGGACGGCGGTCCGGTCGAGATGATGGTGATGATGGAGCAGTTCGGCCGCGGCCTCGTCGTCGAGCCGTTCCTGGCCACGGTGGTGCTGGCCGGCGGCCTGCTCAAGCGCGCGGCGAGCCCGGCGCAGAAGGAGCGCTGGTTGCCCGCTCTCATCGGCGGGGAGATGCAGGCGGCGCTCGCGTTCTCGGAACCGCAAAGCCGCTTCCGGTTGAGCGACGTCGCCACGACCGCCCGCGCCGACGGCACCGGCTACGTCCTGGACGGCTGCAAGTCAGTCGTGCCGAACGGCGGCGGGGCGGATCTTCTCATCGTGCCGGCGCGCACGTCCGGCGAACAGACGGAGCGCGATGGCATCACCCTGTTCGCATTGTCAGGGCAAAGCGAAGCGGTGATCCGCACGCCCTATCCCACGGTCGACGGGCATCGGGCCGCGGAAATCCGGCTCCAGGGTGTTCGGGTGGAAGCGGACGCCGTGCTGGGGCGCGTCGGCGGCGGCCTGGAGCCGCTGGAGGCGACGATCGAGGACGCCACGCTGGCTGTATGCGCGGAAGCGTACGGCATACTCCGGAGCATGCAGGCAAAAACTGTCGAGTATTCAAAGAATCGCATCCAGTTCGGGGTGCCGATCGGCAGCTTCCAGGCGCTGCAGCACAGGATGGTCGACATGCTGATGGCTTGCGAGCAGATCCGCTCCCTGTTGCTGCGGGCGACGATCGCCGCGGCGAGCGGCAGCGTGTCGGCGCAGCAGGCGATCAGTGCCTTGAAATACCATGTCGGCACCGCCGGGCGACTCGTTGCTCAGGAGGCGGTGCAACTGCACGGCGGAATGGGCGTCACCTGGGAGCTCGACATCGCGCACTACTTCAAGCGCTTCACCGCCATCGAACTGCTGTTCGGCAATGCCGATTTTCATCTCGACCGATTCGTCCAGTCATCGGCACGGAGGACCTGACCGATGGGCGTGGCAAAGCCGTCCGGTCTCATCACCATTACGACGGACTTTGGTCACAAGGGGCCGTTCGCGGCGGTGATGAAGGGCGTGATACTGCAGCGGTTCCGGGACGCCTGCGTCGTCGATCTTGCCCATGATATTCCAGCGCACTGGCCGCCGGAAGCGGGCTTCTGGATCAGCCGGTCGTACCGCTATTTCCCCGCCGGCAGCGTGCACGTCGCGATTGTGGATCCGGGCGTCGGCACGGAGCGCGAAATCATCATGATCGAGCACGACGGGCATCTGTTCATGGCGCCCGACAACGGACTCCTCGCGTCCATCCTGAATTCTGCCGACGATGCCGCGGTTTACCGCTTGCAGATCGAGCGGCTTTCCGGCCTCGGCATCAACACGCCGAGCCTCACGTTCCACGGCCGTGACATTTTCGCGCCCGTAGCGGCCGAGTTTGCCGCCGGGCGCTTGCAACCTTCCGACATCGGCGTGCCAACGGACCAGTGGATTCCCGCCTGGCTGGACGAGCCGGAAGTCGTCCCGGGCCGGGTGACCGGCGTTATCGTGACGGTCGACGCGTTCGGTAACCTGATCAGCAATATCGATCGTTCGTTGCTCGACCCGCTCGAATCGCCCGTGGTCACGCTCGGCGGCCATCGCTTCGAGCTGAAGCCGACGTACGGACGCGTCCAGCCGGGCGAATACCTCGCCCTGATCAACTCCTTCGACGTAATCGAGATCGCGCGCGCCGAAGGCAGCGCGGCCGATGGCCTGGGTGCCGACCGTGGCGCGCCCGTCGTGGTGACCGGGTCCGACCGTCGCTAGCCGACTACAGCGCGGGCAGCGGGAGCGTGCCGGCGATCAGGAACTGCTCGATCGGGAAACTCGCCACGTCGCTCGAGCCGCGCTCCGAGAAGGTCACGGCTTCCGCGCGCGTCTCGGCGAGCCAGCTCGCGATGTGCTTGGGCCGGGCGGACGCCAGCGACCGCGGTGTATACAGGGCGACGTTGACGCCGCCTGCCGCGTCACGCGCAGACTGGTACTCGAAGCCCTCGATGCCCGCCGCACGCATGTCGCGGCCGAGCTGCTGGGTGGACGCGTAGTTATCGCGGCTGGTCAGGAGTTCGGCGAACTCGGTGAAGGGCGGCGCGTACAGCCGCAGTCCCTGTTGGGTGCGGTAATCCACGGTGAACACGTTGTGCTGCGTATCGAGCTTGCCGGAGGGGGGCGGACTCGACATGCCGGTCCAGAACACGAAACGATAATAGGCCGCTTCCGATAGCAAGGCGGTTGCGCCCAGGGACCCATAGAAGAGCCCGGGTTCCTGCCGGGTGCCGAAGCGTGAGCCGTAGGTGAGCGGCGGGTAGCGGAACGGCGCGGCAAGCAGATAGTGCAGATGCTCCGTACCGCCGAGGAGCGGTGGCTTCGACCCTTCCAGCAGTCGCTCCAGTCGGCGCTGCTCCGACAGCGTATCGACGAGGCCCAGGGTGGCGACCTCTTCCTGGCTCTCGACCAGGCGCATGAGCTCGCCCCCGAGCAAGCCCGCGTTGATCCGGGACGCGCACGCGCCCCAGATGTCCGTCAAAGCTTGCCCCGCATGGCATCGAGGTATTCCAGGACCCTTGTCAGCCCCTGCACCGACTTCACCTGCTCCCGGGGTACTCCGCCCGTGTGGCGATTCTGCACGCTCATCCAGTGGCGGATATCGCCGGGATCGCCGCCGACCAGGACGTACAGGCTGCGATAGACACGAATCAGGAGCAGTGCCAGCTCGCCGGATTTGCTCGCCGGGGTGATACCCCGTCGCAACGAGGTGCGGTCCCGGCCGACAACTTCGCCCAGTTCCGCCTGGTTGAGGCCCATGGCCTTGCCGGCGTTGAGGAACGCCTTCGTCAATACGGCGGCGTCGTTGGCCTCGGCTGTTTGCGTGACGTTCATCTCTCAACTACACCTGATGTGTGGTAAACACCATAATACGCCTCTTGATGTTGCATATGCAACATT
>DATABW010000361.1:0-3605 GCA_036259375.1 Woeseiaceae bacterium | reverse complement strand
GGCGCCGGCGCGGGGCGGCGCCGGAACCGTGGAATCAAGGGGATCTCAGCGTGGTGCATTATCGCGGCCAGTCCGTAAAATACCCGTCTTTGTGTGACGGCCGGGCCCGCATGCAATCCCTAAACGCCGAGGAGGCCGCGTGGCCAATTTTTTGACCCAGGTATTCGGCAGCCGCAACCAGCGGCTGCTCAGGCAATACGGGAAAGTCGTCAAGCGCATCAACAGCCTGGAGGAGGGCCTGCAGGGCCTCAGCGACGCGGAGCTGGCGGCGAAGACCGGCGAGTTCCGGGAACGTTTCTCCAAAGGTGAGGCGCTGGACGACTTGTTACCCGAAGCGTTCGCTGTCGCACGTGAAGCCGCGCGGCGCACGCTCGGCATGCGTCCTTTCGACGTGCAGTTGATCGGCGGCATGGTGCTGCATGACGGCAATATCGCGGAGATGCGCACCGGCGAGGGTAAGACGCTGGTGGCGACGTTACCCGCTTACCTGAACGCGCTCTCCGGGCGCGGCGTGCACATCGTGACCGTCAACGAATACCTGGCGCAGCGCGACTCGGAATGGATGGGTCCGGTCTACGAATTTCTCGGCATGACCGTCGGCGTCGCGAAAAGCGGTCAGCCGCACGCGGAGAAAGCGGCGGCTTACGCCGCCGACATCACTTACGCGACGAACAACGAGCTGGGTTTCGATTATCTCCGCGACAACCTCGCGTTTTCGGTCGAGGACCGTGTGCAGCGCGAGCTGGCCTTCGCTATCGTCGACGAAGTCGACTCGATCCTCATCGACGAAGCGCGCACACCGCTGATCATTTCCGGGCCGACGGAGGAAAGTACCGACCTCTACCTGAAGATCAACAAGCTGATTCCGAAGCTCACCGAACAAAAGGAAGAGGACGGGCCGGGCGACTACACGAAGGACGAAAAATCCAAGCAGGTGCACATGACCGAGGAGGGGCACCAGCATGTGGAGGACCTGATGACCCAGGCCGGGTTGCTCGGGGAAGGAGAAAGCCTCTACGACGCCGCAAACATCCGGCTGGTACACCACCTGAACGCGGCGTTGCGCGCGCACGTCATGTTCCACCGCGATGTCGAATACATCGTCAAAGACGGCGAGATCGTCATCGTGGACGAGTTCACCGGCCGCACGATGCCCGGCAGGCGGTGGTCCGATGGCCTGCACCAGGCGGTGGAAGCCAAGGAAGGCGTGGCGGTCAAGCAGGAGAACCAGACAGTCGCGTCGATCACGTTCCAGAACTACTTCCGGCTGTACGACAATTTGTCCGGAATGACCGGCACGGCGGATACCGAAGCATTCGAGTTCCAGTCGATCTACGGGCTCGAGGTCATCGTAATCCCGACCCACAAGCCGATGATCCGCAAGGACCAGCCGGATCTCGTGTACCTGACGCAAGAAGACAAGTTCCAGGCTATTATCGAAGACATCACCGATTGCCGCGAACGCCAGCAGCCGGTGCTGGTCGGCACGACCTCGATCGAGACTTCCGAATACCTGTCGTCGCTCCTGAAGAAAAAGAAGATCGAGCACGAGGTATTGAACGCGAAGCAGCATGCACGCGAGGCCATCGTCGTGCAGCAGGCCGGCAGGCCCGGCGCCATTACCATCGCCACCAATATGGCAGGGCGAGGCACGGACATCGTGCTCGGCGGCAACCTGGAAGCCGAGCTGGCGGCAGCAGGCGAGGACGCCGATCCCGACGTGATTCGCGCCGACTGGCAGAAGCGGCACCAGGCCGTTCTTGACGCCGGCGGCCTGCACATCATCGGCACCGAACGGCACGAATCGCGGCGCATCGACAACCAGCTCCGCGGCCGCTCCGGCCGGCAGGGGGATCCCGGCTCCAGCCGCTTCTATCTTTCGATGGAAGACAACCTGATGCGCATCTTCGGCGATCCCAACCGCACCAAAGCCCTGCTGTCGCGCGCGGGCATGCGGGAAGGAGAGGCCATCGAAAGCAAGCTGCTCACGCGCCAGATCGAGCGCGCGCAGCGCAAGGTGGAGGCGCATAACTTCGATATTCGCAAGAACCTGCTCGAGTACGACGACGTCGCCAACGACCAGCGCAAGGTGGTCTACCACCAGCGTACCGAGCTGATGAAAGCCGACGAGATCAAGGAGTCGGTCATCGCCATACGCGAAGAGGTTGCAGGCACCATGGTCGACCAGTACATCCCGCCGGGCAGCCTCGAAGACCAGTGGGACGCGGAAGGGCTGTCACAGGCGCTGGAAAACGATTTCGGCCTGCGGCTCGATGTCGCCTCCTGGTTGAAGGAGGATAAGAAGCTCAATGATGAAGCCATCCGTGAGCGAGTGACTTCTGCGCTGCAGAAGAGCTACGAAGAGAAGGAGAATGCGATCGGCGCAGGGCTAATGCGCCACGTCGAAAAGGAAGTGATGCTGAAGCAGCTCGACCATCGCTGGAAAGAGCACCTCGCGGGCATGGATTACCTGCGGCAGGGCATTCACCTGCGCGGTTACGCCCAGAAGAATCCGAAGCAGGAGTACAAGCGCGAGGCGTTCGAGATGTTCGGCGCCATGCTGGACCAGGTGAAGCACGATACGATCAGCGTGCTGTCGCGGATCCGCATCCAGAGCGAACAGGATGTGCAGCGGATGGAGGAGCAGCGCCGCGCCTCCCAGGCGATGGAGTTCCGGCACGCCCAGGCGGCGGCGCTCGAGCAGATGGCAGCAGCGCAACCCGCACAGGGCCAACCGCTTCCCGCGTCCGCGGAAGCCGCGCCGGCACCGCACACCCCGTTCGTGCGGGCGGATCGCAAAGTCGGCCGTAATGAAGCCTGCCCTTGCGGCTCCGGCAAGAAATACAAGCAGTGCCACGGAAGGCTGTCGTAGGAAGTCGCCTCCGAGTCGTTGCCGGCATTCTCATCGACTCCGAAGGATGTGTGCTGCTGGCGGAGCGCGTGCACGATCATCCCTTTGCCGGGTTGTGGGAGTTCCCCGGCGGAAAAATCGATGCGGCTGAGACTCCGATCGAGGCGCTCCGGCGCGAACTGTTCGAAGAGCTGTCGGTTGAGATTGTCGCTTTCGAGCGCTTTCTGACCGTCGAACACGACTATGCCGATCGCCGGGTGGAAATCGACTTCTTCCGGGTCACGGAATGGCGCAACGAACCGCGTCCGCTCCTGAATCAGCGGCTGCGCTGGGTGCACATGGATGCGCTCGTGGCGGACGAACTGCTGCCGGCCAACGTGGCTGTCGTGGAGGCGTTGCATCGCGCCATGTAGGAGCCCGTCTCACGGGCGATCGTGCGGTCGTGTTCGGACCGCCACATAAGTAGGGCTCCCACAACAAGGCAGGTTCTAACAGATGCTGAGCTGGAAGCTCACGTCGTGGCCCGTCTGAACGGCGCGGCGGTCGATCGACGACCACTCGAGAAATCGCACGGTGAACCGGTGCTGGCTGCCGCTGATCTCGGGAAACAGGGGGCTGCCTTCCGGCAACGACACGCGCAGCAGTCGGCTGTTCGCCCCTTTCTGCACGTTGTACTGGTACATCCCGTTGATCGCGACTTTGGATTTCGTCTGGGCGCTTTCGCGGATCAGCCACAGTAACTCGACAACGGCAT
>DATABW010000360.1:0-2766 GCA_036259375.1 Woeseiaceae bacterium | reverse complement strand
GAGGACGCCGTATTCGGGGTCCCGAAGCACCTGAGCTACGGCTCGCTCGCGCTCGGCGCCACGCCCTGGCAGACGCTTGTGCGGGTCGTGCTGCCGACGGCGAGCCCCGGCATGTTTTCCGCGGTGATGATCGGTTTCGGGCGTGCAGTCGGCGAAACGATGATCGTGCTGATGGCGACCGGCAACACGCCGGTCATGGACTGGAACATTTTCGAAGGCATGCGCACCCTGTCCGCCAACATCGCGGTCGAGATGCCGGAGTCCGAGGTCGGCAGCAGCCACTACCGCGTGCTGTTCCTCGCCGCGCTCGTGCTGTTCCTGTTCACGTTCCTGTTCAACACGGCGGCCGAGATCATCCGCCAGCGCCTGCGGCGCAAGTACAGCACGTTGTGAGCATGGCAAACGGGCGCTTCAACTGGTGGAAGAGCGGCGACCCCTGGGTGTGGCTGAACGCCGGCGCCGTCACCCTGAGCATGCTGGCGGTCATCGGCCTCTTGCTGCTGATCGGCGTCCGCGGTCTCGCGCATTTCTGGCCGCCGGACGTCTGGTCGATACGTTATGCGCAAGCGGATGGCACCGCCACGACCGTCATTGCGTCCATTCGCGACACGGAGGCGGTTGCGGCGGCGCGCCTGCGCGACGCCGGCGTGGCGCTCGACAGCGGCGTCGAGTTCGTCGATCGGCACCTGGTCAAAGTCGGCAATCGCGACCGGCTCGGCAGCGACTTCCGGTTCTTGCTCGAGACGCGCATTCTCGAACGCGGCAAACCGCCCGCCGTCGCCGTCATAGAGCGCACCGAATGGGGTGACCAGGTGGGCTTCCTGCGGACGGTCGCGGAGAACGGCGCCCCCGTCGCCACCGGCGCGGAAGCCTGGGACGAGTTCCAGCGGCGGATTTCCCGTGTCGAGGACCTGCGCGAGCGGATCCGCGAGCTGGAGCGCGGCACGGTCGGTTCGATCAACTACGAGCTCGAACAACTGCGCCTCGAAAGCCGCCGCCTCCAGCTCGAGGATGCGCTGACCGTGGAAAATTCCGGGGAGCTCGAGCGCCGGCGCGCGGCGCTCGACGCGCGCTACGCGGAGCTGCAGCAGGAACTCGGCGAGCTGTACTCGGCCATCAACCGCGACAGCTACACGGTCGAGATCCAGGACGGCAGCACCGTCGAGCTGCCGTTGGCGACGGTGGTGCGCGCGTACCGGCCGAATACCATGAGTGTGCCGGACAAGCTCGGCTTTTATTTCTCGAAACTTTGGGAGTTCGTCTCCGAAGAGCCGCGCGAGGCGAACACCGAGGGCGGCGTTTTTCCCGCGATCTTCGGCACCGTCGTCATGGTCATGCTGATGGCGGTGTTCGTCACCCCCTTCGGCGTCGTCGCGGCGATCTATCTCCGGGAATACGCGAAACAGGGGGCCCTCACCCGGACGATACGGATTGCGGTCAACAATCTCGCGGGAGTACCGGCGATCGTCTATGGCGTCTTCGGCCTGGGCTTTTTCGTCTATTTCCTCGGCGGGAACCTCGATGCGCTGTTCTTCCCCGAAGCCGCGCCGGCACCGGTGTTCGGCACGCCGGGGCTTTTGTGGTCGTCGCTCACGCTCGCGCTCCTGACGCTGCCGGTGGTCATCGTCGCGACGGAGGAAGGCCTCGCGCGCATCCCACGCTCCATCCTCGAGGGCTCCTACGCCCTGGGCGCGACCCGGGCGGAAACCCTGTGGCGCACCGTTCTGCCGATGGCGAGCCCGGCGATGATGACGGGCCTGATCCTCGCGGTGGCGCGCGCTGCGGGCGAGGTCGCACCGCTGATGCTGGTAGGTGTCGTGAAGCTCGCGCCGTCATTGCCGGTAGACGGCAACCCGCCCTTCCTGCACCTCGATCGCAAGTTCATGCACCTCGGCTTCCACATCTACGATGTCGGCTTCCAGAGCCCGAACGTCGAAGCCGCACGACCGTTGGTGTACGCCACCGCGCTGCTGCTGGTGCTCATCATCGTCGTGCTGAACCTGGCGGCGGTGCACATCCGTAACCGGCTGCGGGAAAAATACCGCGCCCTGGAAAGCTGAAATGAACGAAGACACGAGAACGCACGCCGTCGACCTGGCGAAGATCCGCCCGCGCGGCGAACAGCGCACCCTCGCGCAGGAAGAGGTCTGCCTGGAGGTGCGCAAGCTGAACCTCTATTACGGCGAGAAGCGCGCGCTGCGCGACATCACCATGAACATTCCGCGGCAGCGCGTCACGGCGTTCATCGGCCCGTCGGGCTGCGGCAAGTCGTCGCTGCTGCGCTGTTTCAACCGCATGAACGATCTCATCGACGGCACACGCACGGAAGGCGAAATCCTGCTCGACGGGCAGGACATCTACGGCCGCGGCATCGACGTGCCGAGGCTCCGACAGGCCGTGGGCATGGTGTTCCAAAAGCCCAACCCGTTCCCCAAGTCGGTGTACGAGAACGTGGCGTATGGCCTGCGCCTGCAGGGTGTCAACAAACGCCGCGAGCTGGACGAAAAGGTGGAATGGGCACTCAAGGCCGCCGCGCTGTGGGACGAGGTGCGCGAGCGGCTCCAGGAATCGGCGGCGAGTCTTTCGGGCGGCCAGCAGCAGCGCCTGGTCATTGCCCGCGCCATCGCCATCGAGCCGGAGGTACTGCTGCTCGACGAGCCCGCGTCCGCGCTGGACCCCATTTCGACGCTCAAGATCGAGGAATTGATCTACAACCTGAAGTCCGATTACAGCATCGTGATCGTGACCCACAACATGCAACAGGCG
>DATABW010000359.1:0-8198 GCA_036259375.1 Woeseiaceae bacterium | reverse complement strand
CGCTATGGTTGTGCCGTTCATGAATAATGCTTTAGCCTCCGGAGCGCGCTCCGCCAGCCACGACGACCTCAACTACAGGAACCACAACCCGCATGAGTGACCTCAACCTCGGCGTGATCGGCAATTGCCAGATCGCCTCTTTGATCGATACCAAGGGCGTGATGGTCTGGACCTGCCTGCCGCAGTTCGATGGCGATCCCACCTTCTGCCGGCTGCTGCGCTCGGACCACAGCGCGGACAAGCCGGGCTACTTCGAGATCGAGCTCGAGCATTACGCCTGCGCCGAGCAGCGCTATCTCCCGAATACCGCCATCCTGGAGACGATCCTGCGCGACCGGCACGGTAACGCGGTGGCGATCACGGATTTCGCGCCGCGCTATCACTATCTCGGCCGCATGTTCAAGCCGATGATGCTGGTGCGCGGGTTGCGGCCGGTCAGCGGCCAGCCGCGCGTCCGCATTCGCCTGCGGCCGACGTACAACTACGGTGCCGAAGCCTGCCGGGTGACGCACGGCAGCAACCACATCCGCTACCTCTCGCCGCGGCTGGATTTGAGGTTGACCACCGACGCCTCGCTGACGCACGTGCTGGAGGAAAACTTTTTCGTGCTCGACCGCGAGCAGCACCTGATCCTCGGCCCGGACGAAACGATCATGCAGTCGGCCGCCGAGAATTTCCGGCATCACCTCGACGAGACCGAATCGTACTGGCGCGGCTGGGTTCGCGGGCTGGCGATACCGTTCGAGTGGCAGTCGGCCGTCATCCGCGCGGCGATCAGCTTGAAGCTCTGCACGTTCGAAGACACGGGCGCGGTGATCGCCGCGATGACGACCTCGATCCCGGAGGCCGCGGGCAGCGGCCGGAACTGGGATTACCGCTACTGCTGGTTGCGCGACAGCTGGTTCGTGGTGCAGGCGCTGAACCGGCTGGGCGCGACGAAAACGATGGAGGAGTACCTGCGCTACATCGTGAACGTCGCCACGGACGCCGAGGACGGGCCGCTGCAGCCGGTCTACAGCATCACCGGGCGCGCCGACCTTACCGAGCGGGAAGTCACCTCGCTGGACGGCTATCGCGGCATGGGCCCTGTGCGGGTCGGGAACCAGGCCTTCGAGCAGGTGCAAAACGATGTCTACGGCGCCGTCATCATGGCGGGCACCCGCTACTTCTTCGACCAGCGCCTGCGCCGCCCGGGGCTGGAAGCGCAGTTCCTGCGGCTGGAGCACCTCGGCGAGCGGGCCGCGGCGCTCTACAACCAGCCGGACGCCGGCCTCTGGGAGTACCGCGGCCGCAAGCGGGTCCACACGTTCTCCAGCATCATGTGCTGGGCAGGCTGCGCGCGCCTCGCGCGCATTGCCGTGCAGCTCGAAAAGCCGGACCGGGCGGCCTACTGGGGCGATAAAGCCACGGCAATCCACGCGTTCATCTGCGAGAATGGGTGGGACGAGGGACAGAAGAGCTTTACCGAAGCCTTCGGCATCCCCGATATGGACGCGAGCCTCCTGACGATGCACGATCTGGGGTTCCTGGACGCGGACGACCCGCGCTACGTGTCCACGGTCCGCTCGATCGAGTCGAAGCTCAGGCGCGGCAGCCACATGTTCCGCTACAGCGCTGCCGATGACTTCGGCGAGCCCGAGAATGCCTTCAACATCTGCACCTTCTGGTACATCGACGCTTTGGCGGCCACGGGCCGCATCGAGGAGGCGCGGGAACTTTTCGAGAACATGTTGAGTTGCCGTAATCACCTCGGGCTGTTGTCGGAAGACATCGGCCCGCAGAACCACGACTTGTGGGGCAACTTTCCACAAACCTACAGCATGGCCGGCATCATCAATGCGGCCGTGCGGCTCAGCCGGAACTGGGAGGATGTTCTTTGAGTGACGCCGTCTGCTGACAAACCACGCATCGTCGCGGTATCGAACCGCGTCGCGAGCCCGAGCCAGGCCGACCAGGCGACGGGCGGGCTGGCCGTGGGCGTGCTCGGCGCATTGCGGGAGCACGGCGGGCTCTGGTTCGGCTGGAACGGGAATCTTCGCCTCGATGACAGCACCAGGCACGAGCCGGAGGCCGAAGAGGACGGGAATATCCGCTTCGTCGGCATCGATCTGCTGGATTCCGATTTCGAGGGGTATTACAACGGCTTCAGTAACAAGGTGCTGTGGCCGCTGTTCCATTACCTGCTCGGCTTCATCCGGTACCGCCGCGAGGATTTCGAAGCCTACCTCCGCGTCAACTCCACGTTCGCGAGCCAGCTGGCGCCGCTGCTCGAACCGCAGGACCTCATCTGGGTCCACGACTACCACCTGATTCCGCTCGCCTCCGAGTTGCGCAAGACGGGCGTGGATCAGCCGATCGGCTTTTTCCTGCACGTGCCGTTCCCGGGTTTCGACGTCCTGCAGGCGCTGCCCGATCGCGACTTCCTGCTGAAGGCGCTGTGCGCCTACGACGTCGTCGGCTTTCATACGCAGCGCGACCTGGCTTCGTTCGAGGATGCGGTGTCGCAGCCGGAGATCGGCGCCACGATCGACGATGACGGCAACATCGCGCTGGGCACGCATTCCTTCAGGGCCGGCGTCTTCCCGATCGGTATCGATGTCGACGCCCTGATCCGCTTCGCCACGGAGTCGCAGGGCGATTCGGAAGTGCTACGCACACTGCAGAGCCTGCAGGACCGGCAATTCATCATCGGTGTCGATCGCCTGGACTACAGCAAGGGGCTGGAACAGCGCTTCCGCTCCTATGCGCGCCTGCTGGAGAAGTACCCCGAGCTGCACGGCTGCGTCTCCTACACCCAGATCGCGCCGCCGACACGGGTGGGCGTTCGGGCTTACGACGAAATACGGCACGAGCTGGAGCAGACCTCGGGTGCCATCAACGGCCGCTTTGCGCGGCTCGACTGGGTGCCTCTCAAGTACATCAATCGCGGTATCAACCGGAAGACGCTCATGGGTCTCCTGCGGCTGGCCGACGTCGGGCTGGTGACGCCGATCCGGGACGGCATGAATCTCGTGGCCAAGGAGTTCGTTGCCTCGCAGGACCCGCACAATCCGGGCATGCTCGTGCTCTCGGAGCTGACCGGCGCCGCGCACGAGCTGCAGGACGCAGTCCTCGTCAACCCGTACGATATCGATAACGTCGCCGACGGCATCAAGCGCGCGCTGATGATGCCGCTGGACGAGCGCAGGCAACGCTATACCGCGATGATGGAAGTATTGCGCAGGAATGACATTGCCGCATGGCGCGATCGCTTCGTCGATGCGCTGTGCGCCTCGAGGAACAACGATGAACGGCGACACTGACCACTGGTTGATTGCGGACGTCGGCGGCACGTCGACCAGGTGCGCGCTTTTCGATGTCGGGGAGCGGCGGCAGGCCGAGCTGCGCATTTTCCGCAACGACGATTTCCCGAGCCTGAAAGAGCTGCTCGGCGGCTACCTCTCGGCCTTCGACGAGAAGCCGGCGGCGGGCGCCATCGCCATCGCGGCGCCTGTCTCGGGTGACGACATTCGCATGACGAATCGCGACTGGCGCTTCGACCGAGCGGAGCTCGGGCGCGAGCTCTCGCTGGAACCGTTTCACGTCATCAACGACTTTCACGCGGTCGCCTTCGCCCTGCCGGAAATTCGCCACCGAGACCTGGCGGAGATCGGCAAAGCCAGCCTCTACCGGGACGGCACCCGCGCCGCACTGGGGCCGGGCACGGGACTGGGCGTGGGCGCGTGGGTAAGCGGCAGCAACGGTAGCGCGGCGATGTTCGGCGAGGGCGGGCACGTCACCCTCTCCGGCCGGAACGCGGAAGAGGACCGCATCATTGCGAAGCTCCGTGAACGCTACGGCCACTGCTCTGCCGAACGGGTGCTGTCCGGGCCTGGCATCGTCGCGCTGCACAACGCAATGCACGGCGACGAAATGAAGACGTCCCTGGAAATCACGAGCGGCACGGTCGATCCGAAGTGCCGCGCGACGATGGAGCAGTTCTTCCGGTTTCTCGGCAGCGTGGCCGGCGATCTCGCCATGACCACCGGCGCCTCGGGCGGCTTGTACATCGCGGGCGGGATCGTGCCCGATCACGTCGAGCAGATCCGGGCGTCGAGCTTTCGCGAACGCTTCGAAGACAAGAACCGCTATCGCGGGTACATGCAGGCGATCCCGACCTACGTGATCACCGACCCGACCCCGGGCCTGACCGGACTCGGCGCCTACATCCGCAAGCTGTAGGAGCACGCATCGCGGGCTCCAATGGGCCTTATCCCTCCGCCGGGGGATCTTTCGCGCGCTCTTCGGCGTCTTCGATCGCCTCGTCCACGGGCCCGTTCCGCTCCAGCATTCTGCCCGCGACACGCCGGACGAATCTCGCCAGGTAGTAGTTGATCTCGTCGATGTTGTCCGTCAGGCGATGGTCTCCATCCACGAGGTGGAGAGTCGCGCGCGCCTCGCGCGCGAAGCGGATGCTGTGCTCGACCGGCACGACGGCGTCGCGCCACCCGTGCACGATTTCCAGGGGGACTTGCGGCAAGGGCGGCGTGTCGACGCCGTATTCTTCGAGGTGGAACGCGGGCGCCAGCACGAACAAGCCCGCCGGATGGAGCCGCGGCGCGGCCGCCGCGGCAACGTACCCGCCCATGCTGGAACCCACCAGCACCAGGGGTTCATCGAGCCCCTCGCATGCAGTGACGAGCTTCACCACGCGCTCTGCGGGATCGGCGATTCCCCGGTAGTCGACGCTTTCCGCGCGGCAGCCGAGCGCTCGCACCGTGTCGGCCATGGCGCGGATCTTGGTGCCCCAGGGCCCGCTCTCCTGGCCGTGCGAGAAATAGACTGCGGGTAACGTCACTCGTCTCTCCGCCGACTCACGGCACATCCCAGGTCGCGTTCGGCTTCCACAGCAATTCGTCGAGATCAGGCTGCCAGCCGTATTGTCGCATGTTCACCCGTCCGCCGATCACCGGCACGTTTTCCTCGCCGAGCGCGCGAACCTGGCGCCGGTAGTTCGAACTGCCCCTGTCGAACGCCAGCTTGCCCGAGGACGTGACGACGCGATGCCACGGCACGCCGCTGCCGGCCGGCAAGTGCTTCAGCGCATAACCGACCTGCCGTGCGCCGCGCGGCAGGCCCGCCATTGCGGCGACCTGGCCGTAGCTCGCGACCGCTCCTTCCGGTATCTCGCACACCGTCGCCCGGATGCGCTGCATGCGCCGATCCGTTTCCGGTTTCACGTCGCGCTCCGCAGCCCGAGACGCGCGCGGATTTCCCGCCGCGCTTCCTTGAGCACCGTGTCCTGGTCGAGGCTTTCGAGAATATCGCGCACGACCCGTTTCGGCCCGCCGGTGCCCCAGGATTTGCCATGGGCCAGGTACTCGGAAGCGACGCGCCCGACAACGTAGGTGCTGTACCAGGCGATGGCGCCCTGCGCGCCTGCGGTCAGAATGGTGGACAGGCCAAGGGTGCCGACCTTCAACGCGCTGGAGACGAAATGCAGCGCCCAGACGGTACCCATCAGCGCCGCCGCTTCGGCGGCAATGACGCGGACCAGCGACCCGGCCTCCGAGCGGTTCACCGGCAACCCGTAGACCCTCGACAGGTGCACGACCATCCCGACATCGATGAAAGCGGCCGCAAACAGGTCGGCGACGGGCACCGGGTTGAAGGCGACGGCGATGCCCTTCGCAACGCACCAGGTCCGCACGACCTTGTCGCCGATCTCCTGGCGCGCTTCGAGTATCCGCCGGCCGACCTGGTCGCTAAGGTCGGCGGCGAACAGGCTTGCATTCATCGCGGCCAGCGTTTTGCCCTCGGCCTCGAAGATGTCCCACAGGCGTGACTTGAGCAGGGTCACGTCCGGGTGGCGCGGCCGCTCGGAAACCCGCTCCTCTCCGGAGCCGTCTATCTCGACGACCGCCTGGGGCCTGGGATCCGCAGCCACCGGAATGACGTCGCGCGGCTGCACGAGTCCGGCGGTTTTTTGCCGCACCGATTCGAGGAGGGCTTCCATCTCGTCCGTGTTGTACTGGTCCGCCTTGTTCAGCGCCACGACCACCGGCCGGCCGCGGCTCAGCAAGGTCTTCAACGCTTCGCGCTCGCTGTCGGTGATGTCGCCGTCGAGGACGAAGATGACCAGGTCGGAGCGGTTGCCGACCTCCCTCGCGAGTCGTTCCCGCTCCTCGCCGCCGGCTTCGTCCAGCCCCGGAGTGTCGATCAGGAATACGCCGCCGGCCTCGACCTCGTGCCACGGCTGCATGCTCGAGCTCCGGGTTTCGCCGTGCAGCGGGCTGACGCTGAACCGCTTTTCGCCGATCAGCGCGTTCAGCAGCGACGACTTGCCGGTACTCACGCGCCCCAGCGCCGCGATATGCAGGTGCCCGTGCTCCAGCTTGTCGAGCATGGCGCGCACCTCGGCGTAATCGCGCGCCAGCGATTCACGGATGCCCGGCGGGAGGCGTGGATCGCCGATCAGCTCGCGCAGGCTCTCCTTTGCCAGCGCCAGGTGGTTCGAACCGCCATCAGGCGCCGGCGCCGCCGTTTTCGCGCCGCCGCTGCCGGTCCACGGCAAGCGCCATTTTGGCAACCTGTCGAACACCCGACTCAAGATTCCCACTCAAATCTTCCTCAAATTCCTTCGCGGCGGCCTTGGCGTCGAGCTCGCCGTGCTTCTTCAGCGACTGTACGAGGCTTTTGCCCAGCGCGTCGAAGATCAGGCCATAGGCTACCGCATGCACGAGCCCGCCCGCGACGGTTCCGACGCCGGGAAAGGCCTTCAGCCCGTTCCCCGCGACGGCCAGCGACAGCGGCAGCGCCCGCCCGACCCGGCTTTGGCTCAGACTGAGGAATTCTTCGATGTCGAGGTCCCGCGGCGCGGCGCCGTACAGCTTGCACAGCGCGTTCGTCATCGTCGTCCCGATGTAGCCCTGGATGACGATATCGGTGCCGGGACTGACGGCAGCCAGCGCGCCCACGACCGCTTTGCGCGTCGAGCTGCGGATGATCTGCCCGGAACGCTGTTCGCGGTAACGCGCTTCCGCTTCATCCAGTTTCTGCGCGGCGAGGCTGAACACGGCCCGATCTCGCCGGGCATCGAGTTCGGCGACTTCCTGCTGGAGCAGGCGATTGATCGCGACGATCAGCACGCCCACGTCGGCCGGACGCTCGCGCCGGGCGACTCTTTCGGAACCGTCGGCGCTCCTTTCAATGACGTCCGCCTGGCCGCCGGCCGACACGGCCACCACGCGATCGCGCGCCACTTCGCCGCCCATGTCGCTCAGGTGATCGAGCAGGCGCTCCATCAGCTGCGCCTGTTCCCGTGCGTCGTATCGATCCGACTTGTTCATGACCAGCACCAGCGGCTTGTCCCTCTTCAACAGCCACTCGATCGTTCGGCGATCGGCGCGCGTCAGGTCACCCTCACAGACGAACAGCACCACGTGCGCGCGGCGCGCTTCCTCCGCCGCCGCGTCGTCCAGCCCCTCTTCCGTGCCGCCGGTGCCCGGGACGTCCGTCAACAACACTTTCGAACCGGTTGCATCCTGCCAGCGGTAATGCCGGATGTTCCGCGTGGACCCGCCGACGGCATCCACGATCACGTCCGCGCCGGGTACCAGCGCCCGGATCAGCGAGCTCTTGCCGCTGCTGATTTCACCGAAGAAACAGAGGTGCACCGCACCGGCTTGCTGCCTGGACGCGAGCTCGTGCAGCTCCGCCCTCGCCTGGTCGGTCTCGATGCCCGCCGCGTCGGCCGCGCGCAGTCTCGCTTCGATCTCCTCGCGCGTCAGCTTCGCGGGCCCTGCTCTCGCAGGGCTCGCAGGTTTACGGCGCACGGCGAGACGCCAGATGAGCCAGATCGTCAGGAACGCGAGCGTCGCCACGACGGAGACCCACAGGTACAGGAGCGGCGTCGGTCCCTGGTCCAGGCGCTCCCACACGTTCAGCACGGATTCCGTCACGAACAGCAAGGCCGCCAACGCGACGAGGAACAGCAGGGCGATGACGAACGCGATCATCAGCCGGACGAAGCGGTCGACTTTCATGCGCCAAGGATACCTGCGGCGGCGCGGGCGTGTAGCGCGATCACCGCCGCATAAGTGATAGCATCGCCGGCCATACGGCCTTCCGCGGAGAAGAAGCATGGCACGGATCAGTCACCCTAACCGTAAATCCCTCTTCGCCGCCGCCATCCTGTTCGCGCTGGCGCCGGCCGCGCC
>DATABW010000358.1:0-6735 GCA_036259375.1 Woeseiaceae bacterium | reverse complement strand
GCATGAGCGCGGCATTGTGCACGCCGCGCTCATGCGGCGCCTCGGGGTCGAGCTCGGGCCGGTACGGCTCGACACGACCGACGCCGCCGGCATCGATCCCGCCTGGGTCGAAGCCGCGACTTTCGCCTGGCTCGCCAGGCGCTGCCTGGATGGGAAGTCCGGCAACCTCCCCGACGTCACCGGCGCCTCGGCGGAAACTGTCCTCGGCGCCATCTATCCTTGAGGAATTGCGGAATGCTTAACCCTTTCGGGGCCGGCGCGTTGCTATAATCCGGCGTCTCCACCGACCGCTCGCCGCCGGCATTTCCACACCGTGGACGCTTCAGCCCCGCCAATCGTAGACCCCTACATCAACCGTGACCTGAGCCTGCTCGAGTTCAATCGGCGGGTGCTGGCGCAGGTCAGCGAACCGTCCGTGCCGATCCTGGAGCGCCTGCGCTTTCTCTGCATCTCCTCGACCAACCTCGACGAGTTTTTCGAGATTCGCGTGGCCGCGCTGAAGCAGCGGCTCGAGCTGGGAGCGCCTGCGCCGGGTCCCGACAAGCTGTCGCTGCAGGATTTGATGGACGAGATCCGGGAGCGCTCGCTGGTCCTGGTCCGGGAACAGTACGAGCTGCTGAACGGCACTATCCTCCCCGGGCTGCAACGGGAGCGGATCCGGTTCCTGCAACGCGGCGACTGGACCTCGGCCCAGCGCCGATGGCTCAGCAACTATTTCGAGCAGGAAGTGGTACCCGTGTTGACGCCGCTGACGCTGGACCCGTCCCGGCCGTTTCCGCGAATGCTGAACAAGAGCCTGAACTTTATCGTGCGGCTCAAGGGCAAGGACGCATTCGGGCGCACCCGGTACCGCGCGGTCGTGCAGGCGCCGCGGTCGCTGCCACGGATCATCCGCGTGCCGGACGAAATCGCCCCCGCCGGCGGCGAAAACTACGTTTTCCTCTCATCGATTATCCATGCGCACGTCGATGAGCTCTTCCCGGGCCTCAATGTCGAGGGCTGTTACCAGTTCCGGGTGACTCGGAACAGCAACCTGTACGTTGATACGGAGGAAGTCGACGATCTCGTCATCGCCCTGCAGGGTCAGCTCGCCGCCAGCCGCTACGGTGCGGCTGTGCGCCTGGAAATCAGCAAGGACTGCCCCCAGGACCTGTGCGATTTCCTGCTCGATCATTTCGACCTCGACCGAAACGACCTGTTTACGGTCGACGGCCCGGTGAACCTGAACCGGCTCGCCACGATCTGCGAGATGGCGCGGCGTCCGGAGCTCTGCTATCCGCCGTTCTCGCCAGGGCTCCCGAGCGCACTGAAAGCGGAGCACGATATCTTCGCGGTGCTGAAACGACAGAACCTGCTCCTGCATCATCCGTACCAGTCGTTTTCGCCGGTTATCGATTTCATCGCCCGCGCCGCCGCAGACCCGAGCGTTCTCGCCATCAAGCAGACGCTGTACCGCACGGGCGCCGATTCACCCTTCGTCGACCATCTCGTCAGCGCCGCCCGCGCCGGCAAGGAGGTGACCGTCGTGGTCGAGCTGATGGCGCGATTCGATGAAGCGGAGAACATTTCCCTTGCTACCCGGCTGCAGGAAGCGGGCGCGCACGTGGTGTACGGGCTGGTCGGCTACAAGACACACGCAAAGATGGCGCTGGTCGTTCGACGCGAGCAGGGGAAACTCGTACGCTACGTACATCTCGGCACCGGGAACTACCATCCCGGAACGGCGCGTCTCTACACCGACTATGGCTACCTGAGCTGCAGTCGACAGCTCGGGGAGGACGTGCACAAGATGTTCATGCAGCTCACGAGCCTCACGGCCGCGAACGACCTGCACCGGATCCTGACGGCGCCGTTTGCCCTGTTCGATGAACTGATCCTGCGGATTGACAGGGAAATCGAACATGCCCGCGTCGGCAGGCCGGCCCGCATCGTGGCCAAGCTGAACGCCCTGACAGAGCCCGGCATCATTGACGCGCTCTACCGGGCCTCATCCGCCGGCGTCCGCATAGACCTGATCGTGCGGGGCATCTGTTCATTGCGCCCTGGCGTGCGCGGGCTGTCCGAGAATATCCGTGTCAGGTCGATAATCGGCCGGTTCCTCGAGCACTCGCGCATCTATTTCTTCCGCAACGGCGGCGATGAGGAATACTTCTGTTCCAGCGCCGACTGGATGGACCGGAATTTCTTTCGGCGCACCGAGGTGTGCTTTCCCGTCCGGCGGCGCGTCTTGAAGCAGCGTCTGAGAGCCGATCTCGAGCTGTTACTTTCGGACGATTGCCACGCCTGGTTGTTGCGGGGCGACGGATGCTACGAGAAAAGCGAACCGCAGGGGCAAGGGACTTCGGCGCAGCAGACGTTGCTCGCCGAGCTCGCCGGCCCGGTGTAGGGGTCGCTCTGCGGCGATCGCGCGGGCGTCGCGGCCCGTCAGGCGGGATCCTGCGGCACCATCACTCGAAGCGAAGATTGAAGCCGATCCGGTGCAGGTAGCGGCGTTCCCGGCTCAGGTCGGCAGCCGTCAGGGGATTGTCGCGGAGCCAGCCCTCGGGAAAGAGAAGCCGCATGCAACTCTTGCCCGTCTTCAGCCGCACGAGTGGCAGCGATGCGTTGCTACGGCTTCGATTCAACAACACCGCGAGCCGTAACAGCAACGCAAGCCGTAACGCGCGGTCACGCCAGGCCTCGGGAAGCTTGCGTCGGCTCCGGAGCCGCAACTCGCGGCGCTGGTTCGCGATGAGGAAAGCGAGCAGCGTCTGCTCTGTGCTGGGAAATCCTGGCAGGTCGGCATTCTCGACGATATAGGCGCCGTGCCGCTGGAAACCGTCGTGCGAAATGTCGAGACCGATCTCGTGCAGCGACGCCGCCCAGTCGAGCATCTGCCCGGCGAGCGGGGACCCCAGCTTCCAGCGTGTCGAACACTGCCGCAACAGGGCACGCGCCGTATCGCGGACGCGTGCTGCCTGCGCGCGATCGACGGAGAAGCGGCGGGCCAGCGCTTCCACACTGCGCTCGCGGGCATCGGCGTGCTGCAGCCGGCCGAGCTGGTCATAGAGCAGGCCTTCGCGCAGGGCCCCCTCCGACGGCCGCAACCGCTCGACGCCGAGCGCGTCCAGCAGCTCGGCGAGAATCGCGAGCCCGCCCGGCCAGACTTCCGCGCGCGCCTCCGGCAATCCCGGCAGCGTGAGGCGTGCCGTGTCGTCGAACTCCAGGACCCGCTCGATCACCCGCTCCACCGCTGCGCGCGTCAGGTCCCCGGATTCGGCCAGCCCGAGTTCACGCGCCACAGCCGCGGTCGCCAGGATCGTGCCGGATGTGCCGATCGATTCCGTGCCCGGAGCATCGGGAAAGAAGGACTTCACCGGTGCAATTTCAAGCCGTGCCGCAAGCCGCGCGCGCTCGAAACGCCGGCGGCTCAGTCGGCCATCGGGAAAGCAGTCTTCCGTCAAGGAGACGCAGCCGAGGTGCAGGCTTTCCAGCGCTTTGGGCGTCGACCCCTCGCCGATAATCAGTTCGGTGCTGCCGCCGCCGATATCCATCACCAGGCGCGGCCCGTCCCAGGGCGGGAGGCTGTGCGTGACCCCGCTGAAGATCAGGCGCGCTTCCTCGATACCGGAGATGACCTCTATCGGATGGCCGAGCGCTTTCTCCGCGTCGCGACGGAAGGCGTCGCTGTCGCGGGCGCGCCGCAGCGTGCTGGTGCCCGCAGCCCTCACCGAGGAAGCGCGCATGTCGCGCAGCCGCTCGCCGAAGCGAGAAAGGCATTCCAGAGCGCGTTTTTTCGCTGCCTTGCCGAGGTCGCCGTCGGCCTTCAGTCCTTCGGAAAGGCGAACCGTCTCCTTCAGCCGATCAATGATTGCGAGCTGGCCTGACCTGAGCTCGCCGACCACCATATGAAAGCTGTTGGAACCGAGATCAACCGCGGCGATGACATGCGCGGGATCGACAGCAGTTTCAGACGTTGAACGAGGAACCGCAGCCGCAGGTCGTGTTGGCATTGGGGTTGCGGATGACGAACTGGGCGCCTTGAAGGTCTTCCTTGTAGTCGATTTCCGCGCCCATGAGGTACTGCACGCTCATGGGATCGATGACGAGGGTGACTCCCTGGTTTTCGACGCTGCTGTCACCCTCCTCGACCCGCTCGTCGAAAGTGAAGCCGTACTGGAAGCCCGAGCAGCCCCCACCGGAGACGAACACGCGCAACTTCAGCGCGGGGTTGTCTTCGTCCCGGATCAGTTCGTGAACCTTGCGCGCCGCGGCGTCGGTGAAGACGACGGGAGGCGGCGGGGCCGGCGTAGCGGTTGTCGATAACTCAGTTTGCATCAGGACCTCATCTGCTTGATCGGAATGGCGGAAGGAGGCTCGGCCGCCGCTTCCGCGGATGCCATGCGATTCCTGCCGGCATCCATACGATTGGTTCGCTCGAGTAGCGAGGGCTGCCCGCCCGGCTGGTGCACCAGCTTGCCGTTGATCTCGGCACCAATCGCCATCTCGATCAGATTGTAATACACGTTGCCAATGACTTGCGCGGTCGGCCCGAGTTCCACTCGCTGGCTGGCGACCACGTCGCCCCGTACCAGCCCGTTCAGGAGCACGTGAGGCACCGTCACGCCGCCCTCGACGCTGCCGTCCTCGGCGATGCTCAGCGCCGACTGGCTTTCCGGATCCGCGCTCACGCTCCCTTTGACCGTGCCGTCCACGTGGCAGCGCCCGGTAAACGTGATATCGCCGTGGACCTTCGAATTCGGGCCGACCAGCGTGTCGACGCGGCCGTCCATGTGTGATTTTCGCCCAAACATTGCCTGCTCCTCGAGTTATGCGGCGGGGCCGTGACCTGCCGTGCGAACGGTTCCCAATTCGCGCCAGCGACAGGGCATCAGCCCTGCCCTCCCTGCCAGACGAAGCTCTGTTCGATGCTTGCCACGGACCGGGTGCGGGAGCGCACTTCGACGTTCACTTTTTCCGGCGTAAACCCGTCCGGCAGAATCAGGTCCCGCTCGAAAGTCTGGAAATAGCGGAAGGAAAACGGCCAGTCGCTGTCTTCGTCGGCTGGCACCAGTTGTTCGAGTGTATACGTGGCTGCCACGCCGTCCTGCGCGCCTTCCAGGCTGAAGCCGACGTCGCCCCGGACGCTACGGTCGTGCTGCATGACCTGCACCAGCACCAGGCTTACGTGGTACTCACGTTCGCCTTTGCCCTTCGTGACCTGGAGGTCCTGCACCCGCAGCCCGTGCTCGCCGTTGGCAGGCGAGATGATGCCGCGATAGAACGCAATCGCCTCGCGCTGCTCCTGGATCTTGCGTTGCAACCCGCCGAGGCTCGCCTCGACTTTTTCGTAGGCGCTGCGGTCGATCTCGCGATGCGTCTGCAACAGCGCGATTTCTTCTTTCAGGAGCGCCACCTGCGCCTGGAGACTTTCGATCTGGTCCTGGTGCTGTTTGCGCTCCGCGATGACGTCGACAATGTTGTACTGGGCCTGGATACGCCCGAATTCGAAGACCAGGTAAGCGGCGACCAATACGGCCGCGACCACTGTGACGCGCAGCGCCCAGTTTCGTTTGCCGTTGAGTTGTCCAGCCCTGCTCCTCGCCACCGGTGCCTGTTTCAATTTGCCCGTTCATCATCATGTTACGCGGTGGCCGACGGGAACAGAAGTGCGGCATGTCACGGAATCGGCACAGCCGGCCGGCGCCTCCGGCCCTTTGCACGCCCTTCGCGAGGCGGCACACTCACGGCGGATCCAAAGAAGAACCCACAAGGGATTGCCGAATGCCACCTGATTACTACCTATGGATGAAGGGTTTGCACGTCGCCTTTATGGTCACCTGGTTCGCCGGGCTCTTTTACCTGCCGCGCCTGTTCATTTATCACGCCGAGGCCGCGGACGAACCGGGCCGCCGCCGCTTCACGGTCATGGAAAAGCGCCTGTTCGCCATCATGACGATCGGCGCCGTGCTGACGGCCGTATTCGGGCTGCTGATGCTGTGGGTGAGCCCGGCACTGCTGTCGCAGGCCTGGTTCCAGGCGAAGCTCGTGCTCGTTGTCGGCCTCGTGGTTTATCACGCCAGCTGCAAGCGCTGGATCGGCCGGCTGGAACAGCGGCGCGAGCCGCAAGCCACCCGGGGGCTCAGGTGGTACAACGAGATTCCCGTGCTGTTCTTGCTCGGGATCATTCTCCTTGCGGTGTTGAAGCCGGCATGACGGACGGGAGGCGCGCCAGGTCCTTTTTGAAGACGGCGCGCCAGCGCTTCGGCCACCAGCGCGGCTGCGGCGGCAGTCCACCCGGATAGACGTAGGGCCCCAGCTCGTGCAGCGCGCGCGCATAGACACGCCGCTTGAAATAGATCACCTCGTTTACCGGCTTCCAGAAGTCGACCCAGCGCCAGCGGTCGAATTCGGGACTGGCACAGCGATCGAAGCGCACCCGCTCGTCCGGGCCGACGAGCTTGAGAATGAACCAGCGCTGCTTCTGCCCGACGCACAGGGGCGTCGCGCCACGCCGGATGTAGCGCCGGGGCAGCCGGTAGCGCAGCCACTCACGAGTGGAGCCCAGAACCTCCACGTCGCCGGCGCTCAACCCGATTTCCTCGTGAAGTTCCCGGTACATGGCTTCCTCCGGTGATTCTCCGACCAGGACTCCGCCTTGTGGAAATTGCCAGCCCTTGCTCCCGATTCGGCCGGCGAGCAGCAGCTTGCCCTCGGCATTGGCGAGTATGATGCCGACGTTTGCGCGGCAGCCTA
>DATABW010000357.1:0-8832 GCA_036259375.1 Woeseiaceae bacterium | reverse complement strand
CGCACGTTGAACGAGCGTCTTGGCGCGCAGGTCTGGCTGAAGGCGGAGGGCTTCCAGCGCGGGGGCGCATTCAAGTTCCGGGGTGCGTACAACGCGATCTCCCGGCTGCCGGAAGAAGCACTTCGGACCGGCGTCGCCGCGTTCTCCTCGGGCAACCACGCCCAGGCCGTCGCGATCTCCGCCCGGCTGATGGGGACTACGGCCGTCATCGTGATGCCGGAGGACACACCGGCCGCGAAGCTCGACGCGACCGCGGGATACGACGCCGAGATCGTGACCTATGACCGCTACAGCGGCGACCGCGAGGCGATCGCCCGCAAGCTGGCCGCGGAGCGCGGTGCGGAGCTGGTGCCTTCCTACGATCACGCCGACATCATCGCGGGGCAGGGCACGGTCGGCCTCGAGCTGATGCGACAATGCGCGGAACAGGGGCATACGCCCGACCAGGTGCTGATTCCCTGCGGTGGCGGCGGTTTGTCGGCCGGCTCGGCCGTGGCAATCCGCGACATCTCACCGGCAACGACGGTGCACCCGGTCGAACCGGAAGGGTTTGACGACACGCGACGCTCACTGGCCGCCGGCGAGCGGCTGTCGAACGATGCATCGGCGCGTTCGATCTGCGATGCGCTGCAGGCCGGGACGCCGGGCGCAATGACGTTCCCGATCAACCGGCGGTTGCTGGGCGAAGGCCTGGTCGTGAGCGACGAGGAAGTGCGTGAGGCGATGCGCTTCGCGTTTCGTCACCTGAAGCTCGTGATCGAACCGGGCGGCGCGGTGGCGCTGGCGGCGGTTCTGGCGAAGAAAGTACCGACGCGGGACAAGGTCACCGTCGTTGTCCTGAGCGGCGGCAACGTGGATCCGGAAATGTTCGCCGCGATCCAGGGAGCCTGATCCCCCTTACGCCCGCCCCGGCACCACCGTCAGCGTCGTCGGTAAGGGCACGGGGTCCGTCGCCTTCGGCGGCCGACGGCGTTGCTGCCAGTCGTCCAGCCAGCTCACGATCTTCTGCAGTTCGTCGATATCCGGACGGGTGCGGGGCGACGGCATCTCGGTGACGCCGAGGCCGCTCTCTACCGCATGCAGGAAATTCTGGCTGTCCCGCAGCACGCCGATGATCGGGATCTTCAACGAATCGAGAAACCGCATCAGCTTGTCGAAACTCCGGGTGTTCTGCCGGGTGCGATTGGCAATGACCGCCACCTTGCGGTCCCGCCGATCGATCTTCGCCACGAGCAGCAAGTCGGCAATGCATCGCGAGGCCGCATGGATATCGATCGAGGACGGCAGTACGGGTACGAGGATGCTGCTGGCATCACGCGTTACCTCCCGAAGCCGGTCGCGGCTCAGGCCGGCAGGCGTATCGACGATGAGAGCGGTAGTGTCGACCGCTACCCGCAGCTGCCAGCTCCGGGTGGCTTGCATGCTGTTCTTGTACGCCGCAATGCCGTGAACCGGCGGGCGGTCGGACGAGCGGCGCTCTATCCACCGCATCGTCGAGCCCTGCGGGTCGCAGTCCATGACCGTCGGCGTCGGGCCTCGGGTGGCGTAGATGCTCGCCAGATTCGTAACGAGAGTGGTCTTGCCGCAGCCGCCTTTGGGATTCAGCACGACGATCGTGTTCAGATCCTTCCTGTTAGGCGTTATCAGCATTCCGGCCGGCTGTCCCCGCGTTCCCCCGTCGAATCATCACTCTCCGCCAAAGAAAGTTCCAGTTCCTTGAGCCGGTTCACACAACCCGCAGGGGCGCCGCCCGTTCACGGCGGCAACCGGCGGGTCTTTCGCACCAGCGCCAGGCAGATCCCGCCGATGATCATGGTCCCGCAGACGACCAGTCGCAGCGGCAGCGGCTCCGCCAGCAGGAGCACGCCGCCTGCCGCGGCAATCGCCGGCACCGAGAGCTGCACCAGCGCCGCCTGCATGGATGACAGGACGTTCAGCGCCGCGTACCAGAGGACGTAGCCGAGACCGGAGGTCAGGGCGCCGGACAGCACCGCGAGCAGGATGCCGTCGAGCGACCAGCGCGTCCCACCGACGGCCAGGGCAAGCGCGGCGAGCGCCGCGACGAACAGCAGCGATCGCGCAAAATTGCCCGTGGTCGCCAGGAGGGGATCGGCCGCCCGGCGGCCGCGGATGGAGTACACGCCCCAGGCGGCGCCGGCGAGGGCCATCAGCGCGGCGCCCGCCGGCGAGGGCGTCTCCGCGCCCGGCAGCAACAGCAGTGCCAGCCCGGAGGCGGCAAGCAGCCAACCGGCCCATTCGAAGCCCCCCGGCCGGTCGCCCGCCGCCAGCGCGGCGCCGATCATCGTCACCTGCACGAAGCCGAACAGGATGAGCGCGCCGGAGGCGGCATCCAGGCTCACATAAGCCCACGAGAAAAACGCGGCGTAGAGGAACAGCGCGAGCGCGGAAAACCAGCCGCCGCCGTTGCGCTGTTTCTTTTCCCGGCGTGAAAGGCCGACGACCAGGGCGAGCGCGAGCGCGCCGGACGTGAGCCGCACGGCGGTGAAGCTCGCGGGATCGATCGTTTGTTCCCTCAGGGCGAGCCGGCAGATGATCGAGTTGCCCGCGAACGCGAGCATGGCGAAGGCGGTCAGCACCGCCGTGCGCAGCGGTCCAGTCACCGGAGGTGGCACACGCGCCACGCAGCCGGGACGGGGAGCATAGAGGTGATGGACGTTTTGTTGCTCCAGAACAACATCCGTGCCGCCGCGGTGTCCATTGTAAAAAATGTCGTTTACAAGCGTTTTGCAATTTCGCATGATGCGCTGCAAAGGCGAAACCGACAAATAAGCGGGCGCCAAATGACAGGGGCATCGAAGAGCCTCGAAAGACGAATCGCATAAGGGGATGTTCCGATGAGAGTCGATGACGAGCGCGCGTTCGTCGCGCGAATACCCGCTATCGTGATTTCCTTGGCGGCATTGTTGCTGGCCGCCGTTCCGGTGTCGTTCGCGCAGGAAGCCGACGAAGACGCCGGCAGCCCACCCGAAGCGGCGGAGGTCGATGACGAGGTCGTGGTCACCGGCTCACGCCTGAGGCGCGACACCTACACCAGCGTCGCACCCCTCCAGGTGATCACGGGCGAGGTCTCCCGGGAGGTCGGCCTCATCGACGCGACCGACATCCTGCAGGAGTCGACGGCGTCCAGCGGTCAGCAGATCGACCTGACCTTCACCGGGTTCGTGCTCGACAACGGCCCCGGCGCAACGACTGTCGACCTGCGTGGGCTCGGTGCGAACCGCACGCTGGTATTGATCAATGGGCGCCGCGTCGCTCCGGCCGGGGTGGAAGGCGCACCGGTCGCGGCCGATATCAGCCTGGTGCCGTCGTCGCTCGTGCAGCAATACGACCTGCTGCTCGACGGTGCCTCGTCGGTGTACGGCTCGGATGCCGTTGCGGGCGTCGTCAATATCCTGATGCGCAAGGACTTCGACGGGCTGGAGATCGAGGGCTATTGGCAGGTTCCGCACCATGACAACGGCCTCGAGAACACGTTCAGCCTGGTGTGGGGCAAGAACTTCGATCGCGGCTTTATCGGAGTCGGCGCCGAATGGCAGGACAAGGAAGCCATCACTCTCGACGACCGTCCCTGGACGGCGGGCTGCGAGAAGCACGCCGAGATCGACGAGTTCGGGCAGGTGAGGACAAGGGACCTGTTCAACACCGAAGTATTCGGCATGACGCCGACCGAGTGCCGCCAGGGCCTGCTTGCGCGGCGCGTCGCCATCCTGGACGGCCTGGCGGGAAGTGTCTACTACACCCCGGGCTTCAGCAACGGCGGCTGGCCGGAGTTCTCGGAGTCCTCGCTGTTCGGCGTCATCGGAGTGGACGGTGACGGTGACGGCCAGGCCGACGTCTCGTTCCACGAGTACGACCTGAACGGCCATATCCAAAACGCGCACCTGTTCCCGGAGCTGGAACAGCAGAGCGTGATGGCATACGGCGAGTACACGTTCGGGGGAGAAGCGAACTTCACGCCCTACTTCGAGGCGCTGTACGCCCGGCGCGAGAACTTCATCGACTTCGGGTCGATCCAGTTCTTCCCGCTGGTGCCTGCCGGAAATCCGTTCAACATCTGCAACCCGGCGGCCGACGGCGGTGTCGACTGCGGCCTCGCGTGGGACGCCCTGATGAACAACCCGAATTTCATCAACCAGGTCATGGCGACATTCGGCTGCAATCCGGGGACGGGCGGCAACTGCCCGGACCAGACGGTCGGACCCCTGGGGCCCCTGGACGTGCAGCCGATCGTCTCGGTGCGCGACGACCGCAACACGAACACTGTAGAGGTCGACCAGTTCCGGTTGGTTGGCGGCTTCCGGTCGGATCTGCCGTTCATCGATTTCGGCAGCTTCAACGAGTGGTCGATGGACTTCGCCGGCGTGCTGTCGAAGTCGACCGGCAAGTCCAATCGTCTCGGTATTCGCGGTGACCGCGTGGATTACGCCCTCGGCTGGTATTCGACGACGAACACACCGTGCGAGAACAACATCGGCATCCCGCTTCCGGCGGACGATACGGCGGCGGGCTGCGTGCCGGTCAACATGTTCGCACCCTCCCTGTATCCGGAGGGCATCGTCGGCGATTTCGCGACCGCCGCCGAGCGTGAATACCTGTTCGACAGCCGCGATTTCGATACCGAGTACGAACAGGCCCTGTTCACCTACTACATGTCCGGCAACGTGTTCGAGCTGCCGGCGGGCAACGTCGCGGCGGGCATCGGCTTCGAGCACCGTACCGACGAGATCAACTCGATCCCCGATGAGGTGGCGCGTGATGGCCTGTTCTTCGGGTTTTTCTCCGACGGTGGCGCCGTGGGCGAGAAGACGACGAAGGAGGCCTTCGGCGAAGTCGAGCTGCCGCTGCTCGCCAACATTCCCGCGGCGGAGGAGCTCAGCATGAACCTCTCTGCCCGCTGGACAGACGATGAGTTCTACGGCTCTGCCTGGACGAACTCGTACAAGCTCGGCTGGCGTCCCGTGGAATCGCTGCTCATTCGCGGGACGTACGGCACGTCCTATCGTGCGCCGAACCTCCGCGAGCTGTTCCTGCAGGACCAGACGGGCTTCCTCAATCTTTCGGATCCCTGCCTCATCCCGGACGCGGCGCTCGATCCGATCACCGACGAGTACGTGCCCGCGCTCGATACCCGGGAGGAGCACGTCCTGGCGAACTGCCTGGCGCAGGGTGTCGATCCGACCATCGCACACAACAACGGGTTCAACATCTACAGTATCGAGCTGGCCGAGGGCGGCTCACTCGACCTGGACGAGGAGGACTCGGAGTCCTGGTCGGCGGGCTTTGCCTGGGAGCAACCGTTCACGGACGCGTTCGGCCTGAATCTGAGCGTGACGTACTACAGCATCGAGATCGAAAACACGATCATCGAGCCGAACGGCCAGTTCATCATCAATGACTGCTACGAAAACACGGCCGGCGGCAGCGCATTCTGCGACCGCATCGAACGCGATCTGTCCGATCCGACGAATCCGCTGATCCAGTTCATCGACCAGGGATTCATCAACCGGGATAACGAGGCAGCGCGCGGCGTCGACGTCAACCTGACGTTCGACAGCACTTTCGATGCCTTCCAGCGGCCAATCGATCTGAGCGTCGACTTCCGCGCCAACCGGCTGCTCGAGCGCTCGACGCTCTTCATAGACGACAACGGGGAGCAGGTCGAGGAGCAGTTCAAGGGCGAGTGGGGCTTCCCCGACTGGAAATTCCGGAACCGCGTCCGGTTCGACATGGATGGCTGGCGGCTGACCTGGGAAACCAGCTACATCGCGTCGGTTGTCGAGGATCCGCTCGACCTCGACGAGTTCGGCGCGATCCTGGGGACACCGACGATCGGGGACACCTGCCTGGGTCCGCCGGGAGACGTGCTCTGCCGCGACATCGGTTTTGCGGAGGACTACTTCCTGCACCACCTGTCGCTGTACTACTACGGTGACGTGTGGACCTTCGGCGGCGGCATTCGCAACCTGTTCGACGAGGAACCGCCTTTCGTAGACGGCGACGAGGGCACCTCGGTCCTCTCGATCAACAACACGCCGATCGGATACGGCTACGATCTCCGGGGGAGGACGTACTTCCTCAACGTCGGAGCAAGCTTCGGCGGCGGATAGGGCGCGTCGTAGCGTTCGTCGCCGGGGGCTTCGCTCGCCTTGCAGGGCGCCGGTTTCGCTCGTATCGTTGTCGCAACGTCGACGACCCCTGGATTTTGATGCGACAACGCCTTCCCGTGCTGCTCGATAATCGAATCGGCCGGCGCGGCCGATGAACGAAAGGGATCAGCGCTTCGACGTCGTCATCATCGGCGGCTGTATCAACGGCGCCGGTATTGCGCGGGACGCGGCGACGCGGGGCATGAACGTGCTGCTGCTCGAGATGAACGATTTCGGCAGCGGCACGTCGAGCTGGTCGAGCCGCCTGATCCACGGGGGCTTGCGATACCTGGAATACGGCGAAATCCCGCTGGTGTACGAGTCGCTGCAGGAGCGGCGCCGCCTGCGGCGGATGGCACGTCACCTCGTCGACAGCATCCGCATCAATATCCCGATTTACCAGGGCGGCAAGCGCGGGATGCTGATGCTGCGCGCCGGCATGCTGGCTTACGACCTGCTCTCGATCGGCAAGAGCGTGTCACGTCACCGGATGCTTTCGCGGTCGGAGTTCCTCGAGAACGAGCCGGGCGTCAGCGCAAACGGCCTGAAGGGCGGCGCGCAGTACTACGACGCGCAGGTCACGTTTGCCGAACGCCTCGTGATCGAAAACGTCATCGCAGCGCAGTCCGCTGGCGCCGTCGTCAGGAACTATAGCGCCGCCACTGCCATCGCCATCGAACAAGGCAAAGTGCGGGCCGTCCGGTACACCGATGCGGCGCTCGGACAGGAGGTGGAGGTCGGCGCCCGGGTGGTCGTCAACGCTGCGGGTCCCTGGGTCGACCAGGTACTCGCCACGGCAAACCGGCCGATGCCGGAGCTGATGGGCGGCACCAAGGGCAGCCACATCATCGTCGGCCGGTTCGAAGGCGCGCCCAAAGACGCCTTTTACGTCGAGGCCTATATCGATGCGCGGCCGTTCTTCGTCATTCCCTGGAACGGCCAGTACCTGATCGGCACGACCGATATTCGCTATAAGGGCGATCCGGGCGAGGCAAGGGCGAGCGATGCCGAAATCGATTACCTGCTGTCGGAAACGAACCGTGTTTTTCCCCGGGCGAGGCTCGCGAAAGGTGACATTCACTTCGCCTACGCGGGCGTACGGCCGTTGCCGATCCAGAGCAAGAAGGCGGAGTCGGCGATCACTCGCCGCCACATCATCCGGAATCACCAGCGGAATGCACGCGGCCTGCTGTCCGTTATCGGCGGCAAGCTGACTACGTACCGCAGTCTCGCGGAGCAGGTCACCGACCGGGTGGCCAAAATGCTGGGAGGCGCCGCGAACGACTGCCGGACGCGGCTCGGTTTTCTGCCGGGCGCAATGGGCGTCGCTGCGGCCGAAGCGGATGTCCGGAACTTCGACGGGTTGTCGGCGGAGGGCGCTGCCAGGCTGCTGCACGTTTACGGCGGCCGCGCGCGCAAGGTGCTCGACCTCGCCTATGAGCAGCCGGAGCTCGCCGTCGCATTGGACGACAGCCGAACCGTGCTGGCCGCGGAGGTCGCTTTCGCGGTTCGCGAGGAGTTCGCGCGGCATCTTACGGACATCCTGCACCGCCGTACGATGCTCGGCTTGTCGCCGGATCTCGGGGAATCGGTGGCGGAGGCGGTGGCCGGCGTGGCGGCGAAGGAGCTGGGCTGGACCGAGGAGGAGACGCGGCGGGAATTGCAGGCGCTGCGTGCCTACAACGCTCGACTGAAGGTGCGAGACCTGTAGGAGCCCGTCCCGCGGGCGACACCCGTCGGCCGCCGTGTCGCCCGCGGGACGTATTCCCTACATGTTATTGATCATCGCCGTCGCGAATTCGCTGCACTTGACCTTTGTGGCGCCCTCCATCTGGCGCGCGAAATCGTAGGTGACCGTCTTCTGCCCGATGGTCTCGTCCATGCCCTTGATGATGACATCCGCCGCTTCGGTCCAGCCGAGGTACCGGAGCATCATCTCGCCGGACAGGATCAGCGAGCCCGGGTTCACGACGTCCTGGTTTGCGTACTTCGGCGCCGTTCCGTGGGTGGCCTCGAACACCGCATGCCCGGTGACGTAGTTGATGTTGCCGCCGGGCGCAATGCCGATGCCGCCGACCTGCGCCGCGAGCGCGTCGGAAAGGTAATCGCCGTTCAGGTTCATGGTGGCCATCACGTCGAACTCGTCGGGCCGAGTGAGCACCTGTTGCAGCGCGATATCGGCGATGACGTCCTTGACCAGCACCTTGCCGGCATTCAGTGCCTCCTCCTGCTCCCGGTTCGCAGCTTCCGCGCCGTGCTCCGCGCGGGTGCGTTCCCACTGGTCCCAGGTGTAGGTGCGGTCCGCGTATTCGGTTTCCGCCAGTGCATAGCCCCAGTTCCGGAATGCGCCTTCCGTGAACTTCATGATGTTGCCCTTGTGTACGAAGGTCACGCTTTTGCGCCCGTTGGCGAACGCATACTCGAGCGCCGCCCGCACCAGCCGCTCGGTTCCTGTCCGTGAGATCGGCTTGAGCCCGATCCCCGAGTCATCGGGGAAGCGGATTTTCGCGAATTCCTCGGGAAAGCGCTCCCGGAGCAGCGACATGAATGCTTCCGCTGCCGCCGTTCCCTGCTGGAATTCGATGCCCGCGTAAATGTCCTCGGTGTTCTCGCGAAAGATGACCATGTCGACACGGCCGGGATCGCGCACCGGCGACGGCACGCC
>DATABW010000356.1:0-3194 GCA_036259375.1 Woeseiaceae bacterium | reverse complement strand
GGAGCTGGAGCCGGCGCCGGAACCCGAGGACAGCGCCAGCCTGTCCTGGGAACAGGCGCGCCTGTTTGCCGAGGTCATGGAGCGCGTCAAGCAGGATTACGTGCACCCCGTCGACGACCGCGAGCTCCTCGAAAGCGCCATTCGCGGCATGGTCTCTGGCCTCGATCCGCATTCGGAGTTCCTGGACCCGGAGGAATATCGCGACATCCGCATCAGCACCTCGGGCCACTACTCTGGCGTTGGTATCGAGGTCAGCACCGAAGACAGCGAACTGAAGGTCATCGCACCGATCGACAATACGCCGGCGCAGCGCGCCGGCATCCGCAGCGGCGACACGATCCTGTCGGTCGACGGCGTCGCAGTCGACCCGGATCGTCTGCACGAGGCCATCGAACGCATGCGAGGGCGCCCCGGGACCCGCGTCAGGTTGACCGTAGAGCGGGCAGACACGGGCGAGCCGCTCATGTTCACCATGCAGCGCGAGAGCATCCAGGTGGCGAGCGTTCGACACGAGTTGCTGGAGGCGGGCGTCGGCTACGTCCGCATCAGCCAGTTCAACGAAACCACGCCGGACGAACTGCGTGAATCGATCGACGACCTGCTGGCGGATGCGCAGGACCGGTCCGCCCGGATGCTCTCGGGGCTGGTGCTCGACTTGCGAAACAACCCGGGCGGCATGCTGGATGCGGCAGTCGGTGTAGCCGACCTGTTCCTGGACTCGGGCGTGATCGTCAGCGCGGACGGCCGCACCCGCGAATCCCGTTTCACCCGTCGCGCCGCGCGCGGCGATGTCCTCCAGGGAGCCTCGATGGTGGTGCTGGTCAACGAGGGCTCGGCGTCGGCGTCGGAAATCGTCGCCGGCGCACTGCAGGACCATCGGCGCGCGCTGATTGTCGGCACCACGACCTTCGGCAAGGGCCTGGTGCAGACCGTAATGCCTCTGTCCGAAGGCCGCGCGCTGAAGCTCACGACATCCCGCTACTACACGCCCTCCGGTGACTCGATCCACCACCAGGGCATCCTGCCGGACGTGGTCGTGGAGAGCTCCGGCAACTATCCCGCGCCCGGTATGTCTTCCGGCGCCGACCGCCGCCGCGATGCGCAGCTCGGCGAGGCGCTGGAGCGGCTGGAGCGGCTCGGTGTCATGCACAGCAAGGTCACGTGACCGGCTGTCGAAGGAAGCAAGCCGCGGCCGGAACGGCCATCGGAGCAGCCATGCTGGCGCTGTGCACGGCAGCGGGGGCTGCGCCGCCCGCCATCGCCATCATCATCGACGACCTGGGCTACGAGCTGTCCGCGGGCCAACGGGTCGTGGCGCTGCCGGGCCCCGTTGCCTGCGCGGTATTGCCGTCGACGCCGCGTGCGGCGTTGCTGGCCGAGGCCGCCTTTGACGCGGGCAAGGACGTTCTGCTGCACCTGCCGTTGCAGCCCGTGGAATGGGATGGTGCGACGCAGCCCGGCGCCATTCTCCTCGACACGACTCATCGCCAGCTTTCCCGTTCCTTCGAGGAAAGCCTGCGCTCGGTACCGCACGTGGTGGGCGTCAACACCCATCAGGGCAGCCTGCTGACGCGGCATCCCGGCCATATGCACTGGCTGATGGAGGAGATCCGCGCAAGGGGCGGCCTGTTCTTCGTCGACAGTTACACGACCCATGAAAGCATTGCCCTGAGGCTGGCGCGCGAAGCCGGCGTGCCCGCGGTGAAGCGCGACGTGTTCCTCGATCCCGATCGCCAGGCCGCGACGGTCGAGCGAGAGTTCGCGCGGCTGAAACGCCTCGCGCGGGAGCGTGGCATGGCCGTGGGTATCGGTCATCCCTATCCGGCAACGCTTGCCCTGCTGGAGCGCGAACTGCCGAAGCTCGCTGGAGAAGGTTTCCGGCTCGTGAGCATCAGCGAATACGTGAGCCAGGCACGCGGCGTGTCGGCCGAGGCCGGCCCGCCGGCGAGCCGTCGAGTCCCCGGAACGGCGGCCGGCGTAGAATGAGGTTCCCTATGAAACACAAGCGCCGCACCGGACAGACGACGATCGCAGTTGCCGCGTTGCTGCTGGCGGCGGCCGCGCACGCGGAACTTCGCAACCTGTTCGCGCAATCCGGCGACGATGTCGCCTGCACCATGCAGTACGATCCCGTGTGCGGCACCGACGGGCGCACCTACAGCAACGACTGCGTGGCGCGGCGGGCGGGGGTCGACGTGGCGGGCAGCGGCCCGTGCATCGAAGAAGACGACCCGGAGCCGGCGGGCGAGAATGACAGTGCCTGCGGCGATGTCATCGACCCGGTGTGCGGAGCGGACGGCAATACCTACGGCAATGCATGCCTCGCGGTCGAGGCCGGGGTCGAGGTCTCCTCGGAAGGCCGCTGTGCGGCCGCAGCCGAATGCGGCGGCGAGTTCGAGCCCGTGTGCGGAGCGGACGGCAATACCTACAGTAACGCCTGTTTTGCTTCCGCCGCGGGCGTGGAGGTCGAAGCGAAAGGCATGTGCGGCAACGCCGAGACGCCCTGCCCCGGCGAGTTCGAGCCGGTGTGCGGCGTCGACGGCAACACGTACAGCAACGTCTGTTACGCCGAACGAGCCGGTATCGGAGTGGCGGACGACGGCGCCTGCGGGAACGACGAATGCCCGGAGACGGTGGCACCGGTCTGCGGCATGAATGCCCGCACCTACCGGAACCGCTGCGAAGCTTCGCTGGACCGCGTCCCGGTCCAACGGCAAGGCCGCTGTGACCTCGGCAACTGCCCGCAGGTTTACGTGCCCGTCTGCGGCCCCGACGGTCGGACCTTCGACAACGCCTGCCAGGCCGAAGCCGCCGGCGTGACCACGTTCGCCGAAGGTGCCTGCGGCGTTCGACCGTGCCCCAGCGTGTACGTGCCGGTCTGCGGGGCCGACGAGATGACCTACGGCAATGCCTGCCGCGCCGAGCGCAACGGTGTGCGGATCCTGCACGCCGGGTTGTGCGAAGCCCAGGGGCAGAACTGTCCGCGCGAATACAAGCCCGTCTGCGGCCTCGACGGCAACACCTACGAAAACCGCTGCCAGCTCGAAAACGCGGGCGAGCAGTTTGCCTACGCCGGCGTTTGCCTCGGGCAGTAGGGGATCCCTGATCACAGGGGCGACTTGTACTTCGCCTGAGCGCGGAACCTACGGCGGATTCCGGGCATCACCGGGTGGTCCTTGGCGGAATGGCTCCCT
>DATABW010000355.1:0-6742 GCA_036259375.1 Woeseiaceae bacterium | reverse complement strand
CAGCTCGTTGACCAGCGTCGTCTTGCCGGCCCCCGACGGGGCCGCGATGACAAAGAGGCTTGCCGGCACGCTCGTTTTTATTCCACGTTCTGGATCTGCTCGCGCATCTGCTCGACCAGCACCTTCAGCTCGACCGCCGCGCGCGTCGTCTCCGTGTCGCCGGCCTTCGAGCCGAGCGTGTTGGCTTCGCGGTTCAGCTCCTGCATCAGGAAATCGAGTCGCCGTCCCACCGGTTCGCCGCTGTCGATCACCTGCCGGATTTCGCTGACGTGACTCGTCAGGCGGTCCAGTTCCTCGTCGACGTCCTGCTTCTGCGCCATCAGGGCGAGCTCGGCCGCGACGCGCGCCGGATCCGCCTCGACGTCGAGCTTCTCCAGCCGCTCCTTCTGCCGTGCCCTCGCCGCCTCCAGCACCTCGGGCATGCGCACGCGGACACTCTCCGCGATCGACAGGAGGTCGCGGCACCGGATCTCCAGCATCTCGGCGATACGCTCGCCCTCGCTGGCACGCATCGCCGTCAGGGCGTCGAGCGCCGTGTCCAGCGCCTGCATCGCTTCCTCCAGCGGCAGTCCGGCCCCGGCCGCGTCGTCGTCCGGCTCCTCGATGACCCCGGGCCAGCGCAGCAGGTCCACGGGATCCGGTGCGCGGAGGTTCGGGAACGTGGCGGCGAGGGCCGTGAAAGCCGCATGCAGCTGGTCGAGCACGGGCTGGTTGAGCGCCAGCGCAGCGCGTGTTGCCGGCGCGCGCCGGAGGTGCAGTGCGCACTCCACCTTGCCCCGCTTCAGCGCGGCGCCGATGCGTTTGCGAATTTCGCTCTCCGCCGGGCGCAGTTCGTCGGGGAGGCGGAGCTGGACGTCGAGCCAGCGATGGTTGACGGAACGCAGTTCGCAGGTCAGGACGCCGTCCGCGAGCTCGGCCGTGTGTCGCGCGAATCCTGTCATACTGTGTAACATTGGAATTCCTGGCCGGATCCGGGCGCCGCTCGCAAGGACTTAACGGAGCCGGCAAATCCCGAAAGCCTGCGGTTAACGCGAGAGAAGTTTTGGTTGCGATTATTCTAACCCGAACGGTTGGCGGCGCGAGCGGCCGCCGTAGCGCTGGTCACCGGCACGGCCTCACGACCTGACATGCGGATCGAGTATGCCAAGGTCTCCGCACTCGGGGATCGCCAGGACAACCAGGATCGCGCAGCCGTAATCGTCGACGGGAACGCTGCCCTGATGCTGGTATTCGACGGCATGGGCGGGCATTCGGACGGCGCGCGTGCGGCGGAAACGGGCCTCAAGACCGTAGAGGACATGTTTGCCGCCGCCAAACTGCCGCTGTTCGATCCGCAGGGTTTTCTTTATATGGCGCTCGCGCGTGCGCACGACGAAGTCGTACGTATCGGCGCCGATCTCGGCGTCGACTACCGGCCGCGCGCGACCTGCGCGGTGTGCCTGGTACAGGAAGCCGGCGCCTGGTGGGGGCACGTCGGCGACAGCCGCATTTATCACATCCGGCAAGGACACGTGCTTTCGCGCTCCCGCGACCACAGCCACGTCGAAATCCTGATCCAGGAAGGCGCGATAACGGAGGAGGAGGCGCTCGACCACCCGATGCGCAACTTCGTCGAGTGCTGCATCGGCGGGGACGCGCCGGTGCCGGACATGAGCATCACGCGCAAGAAAGCCCTGAAGCCCGGTGACGTGCTGCTCGCCTGCAGCGACGGCCTCTGGTCGGGTATCAACGACGCCGAAATCGCCGAGCTCTCCCGCCACGCCGACGGCACGCTCGGGGATGACCTCAAGCAGTTGAGCGTCCTGGCGATGAACAGGAACGCCCCCTACAGTGACAACACCACCGGCACCGTCCTCCGCTGGCTGGGCGAATGAGGAATGGGGCCGATGGCAGGAGCGGAGCGGGGCCGGAAGCGATGTACTCCGGCTCGCGGTTCCCGGCGACTGACTTTAACCGCCTATGACTGACCACAGCGAAAAGCGATTCGAGCGGCCCAGCGGCCGTGCGCCCGACGAGATGCGGCCGGTGAAGTTCACGACCAACTTCACCCGCCACGCCGAGGGCAGCGTGCTCACGGAATTCGGCGACACCCGCGTCATTTGCACGGCGACGGTCGAGAATCGCGTGCCGCCCTGGCTCCGCGGCGCGGGCCAGGGCTGGGTTACCGGCGAATACGGCATGCTGCCGCGCTCGACACACTCGCGCATGGCGCGGGAGGCGGCGCGTGGGCGCCAGGGCGGCCGTACGATGGAAATCCAGCGCCTGATCGGCCGGTCGTTACGCGCGGCCACCGATCTCGCCGCCCTCGGTGAACGTACCGTGACCCTGGACTGCGACGTGATCCAGGCCGACGGCGGCACGCGCACGGCCGCAATCAGCGGTGCCTACGTCGCGTTGCTGATGGCGGTGCAGCGGCTGCAGGCGTCAAACGCGCTCAGGAAAAACCCGATACACGGCCATATCGCGGCGGTGTCAGTCGGCATCTGGCGCGGCGAGCCGGTGCTCGATCTCGACTATGCCGAGGATTGCGAAGCCGAGACGGACATGAACGTTGTGATGAACGAGGCCGGCCGGTTCGTCGAAGTACAGGGCACCGCGGAGGGACATGCGTTCAGTCGCGGCGAGCTCCAGGCGCTGATCGAGCTGGCGGAGATCGGCGTGCGCCAGATCGTCGAGGCGCAACACGAAGTCATCGCCGCCCTCGGCCGGTGAAGCGCCGCGGCCTTCCGGTGGTCGCGGCGACCGGCAACCCCGGGAAGCTGAAGGAGATCCAGCGACTGCTCGCCGGCTTGGGACTGGCGCTCTCACCCCAATCGGATTTCGGCATCGGCTCGCCCGAAGAAACGGGAGCGAGCTTCCTCGAGAACGCGCTGATCAAGGCTCGCCACGCGTCGGCGGTCGCAGGATACCCCGCGATCGCGGACGATTCGGGGCTCGCCGTTGCGTTCCTGCAGGGCCGCCCGGGCATCCATTCCGCCCGGTATGCCGGACCGCGAGCGTCCGACCGGCAGAACATCCGAAAACTCCTGCGGGAGCTTGAAGGTCTCAGTGACGATGAGCGAAGCGCCTCGTTTCATTGTGTCGCCGTGTTCGTCGCGTCGCCTGACGACGCGGCGCCGCTCGTCGCGGAGGGCGTGTGGCCGGGCCGCATACTCGAGAGCCCCCGTGGGCGGGCCGGTTTCGGGTACGACCCGGTGTTTTATGATCCCGCCAGCGCCAAAGCGGCCGCCGAGATGAGCGAAGCGGAGAAAAACGAAGCGAGCCACCGCGGAAGGGCCTTTCGCCGGCTGGCGGAGCTCCTGGCGGCGCGCGGCGTCGTCCCGCAGTGATCGAACTGCCGCCGCTTTCTCTGTACCTGCACCTGCCGTGGTGCGTGCGCAAGTGCCCTTATTGCGATTTCAACTCGCATACCGCGGGCGCCGATACCGATACGGCCCGTTACGTGCGCGCGCTGGCGGCGGATATCGAACGGGAGGCCGACGGCGCGGCGGGGCGCACACTGGAGACCGTGTTCCTGGGCGGCGGGACGCCGAGCTTCTTCGCGCCCGCCGAGATTGGCGTGCTGCTCAGCCGCGTGCGGTCTGCATACCGGCTCGCGCCGGATGCCGAGATCACGATGGAAGCCAACCCCGGCGCGCTGGAGAGTGGGCGGCTCGCCGGCTATCGCGAAGCCGGTGTCAACCGCCTGTCCCTCGGGGCGCAAAGCTTCGACGACGGCTCGCTGGCGCGACTCGGGCGCATCCACAACGCGGAAGATGTCCGCCGCGCTTTTCGCGAGGCGCGGGCAGCCGGCTTCGACAACATCAACCTCGACCTCATGTTCGCCCTGCCGGGCCAGGATCTCGGCGCCGCCCTGGCCGATCTGCAAGCGGCGGTACGGCTCGCACCCGAGCACGTCTCGTGGTACCAGCTGACGCTGGAGCCGAATACACGATTTTACGCAGCGCCGCCCGCGGGGCTCCCGGACGACGACCTCGCTTCCGAGATGCAGGAGCGCGGCTGCGAGCTGCTGGCCGCGGCGGGTTACCACCAATACGAAGTCTCGGCCTACGCGCAACCGGGACGCCGCTGCCGTCACAACCTCAATTACTGGCTGTTCGGCGACTACGCCGGCGCGGGCGCCGGGGCGCACGGCAAACTCACCTCCGCTGGAGGGACTGTCCGGCGCACGCAGAAAGCCGTGCATCCCAGGTTGTACATGGAACAGGTCGAGGCCGGGCTGCCAGGTCCGGCGCCGCGCATCGTGACCCCGCAGGAACTGGGGTTCGAGTACCTGCTCAACGTGCTGAGGCTGAACGGGGGCTTCAGCGAGGCCCACTTCGCCGAACGGACGGGCCTGGCGTTCGAGGTGCTCGCCCCCCAAATCGAGCAGGCCGGGAACCTCGGGCTGCTGGAATCGAACGGCGCCGCCCGGTGGCGGCCGACCCCCCGCGGGCGCCGCTACCTGAACGACCTGCAGGCCATCTTCCTGCCGGAGCCGGCCCCGAAGAGCGGGTCTGCGACGGGCGCTGGCCCCTGAGGTGTAAAATTTACCGATTTATCTTATTCACACCTTCGGGCATCGCCTGTAATTTCCGCGCAATAAGGACCGTAATTGAGCAGAGGGTCCAAAAGCCGCAATAAACCACTGATAATTATGCAGTTAAATTTCTGGATACAAAATAGACATTCTAACGGCGGCGCTTTAAAAATCCCGACTTAGCCCACTCACTCAATTTTATTCCACAAGCTTATCCACAGGATTTGTGGATAATCAGCGACGACCTGGCGCCGCGCGGCGACACTTGCGGCTCTACGAGCTTCCCTATATCCTACGCCGCCTTTTCGCCACGCCGCCGGCCGCGGGAAAGCGCTATCCCCCCGGCCCTGGAGACCCGTTTCATGAAAGCCGAAACCCACCCGGACTACACAGAGATCAAGGTGACCTGTAGTTGCGGCAATGAGTTCGTGACCCGCTCCACCTTGGGCCACGAGCTGCACATCGAAGTCTGCTCGGCTTGCCATCCCTTCTATACCGGCAAACAGAAAATCCTCGATTCCGGGGGCCGCGTCGACAAGTTCCGCCGCAAGTACGGGATGGGCCAGTAACCCGCTGCAGGCTGCGCCCTCGTTCCGGTGCTGCTTCCGCCGAGGGGGACCACGGCGGATTCCCGGCGCCACCGGATAGTCCCTGGCGGAGTGGCTCCCTCCGGAACCCTACGAGCCCTGCGGTTCGCTCTGTTCAGCAGGGAGCACCCGGTGATACCCCGAATCCCTGGCGCTCGATCCGTTGCAGGCGCCCGTTATTGGCGCGCGGCTCGCAATGTCTGCGACGCAGCTGCTCAACGCGCAGGTGCTTTCGATCCCGCCAGTCATGGTCTTGATCTCACGCGGTTATGAGGGACTTGCCGTCATCACGTTTGCGAGGCCCTCGCCCTTCCGGCAAGATTGATTGGCTATGACAAAAGAGACATACACGCTGACGAGCCCTGATGGCTCCACAACCGAGCTGCCCGTTCGTGAGGGTACGCTGGGACCCGATGTCCTGGAGATAGGGCATCTTTACCGCGAGCAGGGCGTATTCACTTACGATCCGGGCTTCGTCGCGACGGGTAGCTGCGAAAGCGCGATCACCTTTATCGACGGTGACGAGGGCGTGCTGCTGTACCGCGGATACCCGGTGGAGCAACTCGCGGAGCGATCGAGTTTTATCGAAGTTGCCTATTTGCTGCTGTATGGGGAATTGCCGACGGCGTCGCAGCTCTCCGAATTCGATACGTCGATCCGTACGCACACCATGCTGAACGAAGGCATGTTGCGGTTCTTCAACGGCTTCCGGTACGACGCGCATCCGATGGCGATGCTGTCGGCGGTCGTGGGCTCAATGTCCGCGTACTACCACGACACGATGGACGTGAACAATCCGGACGCGCGGGAAGTATTCACGCATCGCATCCTGGCGAAGTTGCCGACGATCGCCGCTGCTGCGTTCAAGCTGAGCGCCGGCCAGCCGTTCATCTACCCGCGTAACGATCTAGGCTATTGCGAGAACCTCCTGCACATGTTCTTCGCGGTGCCGGCGGAGCCGTACAGGATAAACGAGGTGGCGGCGGAGGCGCTGGACCTGCTGTTCATCCTGCACGCGGACCACGAGCAGAACTGCTCGACGTCGACGGTGCGCATGGCGGGCAGCTCGGGCGCCAATCCCTACTCGGCGATTGCCGCAGGCATCGCCGCACTGTGGGGGCCGGCGCACGGCGGCGCCAACGAGGCGGTCCTGAGGATGCTGAACGAGATCGGCGAGCCGAAGAACATCCCGAAGTTCGTCGCGCGTGCCAAGGACCGCAATGATCCGTTCCGGCTGATGGGCTTCGGGCACAGGGTTTACAAGAATTTCGATCCACGGGCGACAATCATCCGCAGCATGTGCCACAAGGTACTGAAGCAGATGGGACGCACCAACAGCCCGTTGTTGGACTTGGCGCTGGAGCTGGAACAGGTCGCGCTGAAGGATGATTACTTTCTGGAGAAGAACCTCTATCCCAACGTCGACTTCTACTCCGGCATCATCTACCGGGCTCTCGGCATACCGCAGTCGATGTTCACGGTCATGTTCGCCATCGCGAGGACCGTCGGCTGGGTCGCCCACTGGCGCGAGATGATCACGGACCCGAACGGCCGCATCTCAAGACCCCGCCAGCTGTACCGCGGACCGGCGCAGCGCGATTACGTCCCCGTCGACCAGCGTCGAACGTAAGGTGCC